>JAIELU010000205.1 GCA_019752775.1 Campylobacterales bacterium
CGAAATCTTGCAAATAGAAGTGCAGATGCAGCAAAGGAAATAAAAAATTTAGTTCAAAGTGCAAGTGTTAAATCAAATGAAGGTAAACAAATAGCTCAAGATATGATAATAGGATATGAGAGCTTAACATCAAAAATTACTCAAACAAAAGATATTATACAAAGTGTTACTCAGTTTAGTAAAGAGCAAGAAATAGGAATAGTTCAAATAAATGAGACAATCTCAAGACTAGATACAGCAACTCAAAAGAATGCTTCAACTGCTTTGAATATAGATAGTTTATCAAAAGAAGTTTCTAAATTATCAACAAGATTATTACAAATTACAGCTCAAGCAAAAATAGATAAAAAATATTATGAAATGGTTGAAAATATTGATTTAATGAAAGAAATTTCAAAATATAAGAATGATCATATAAGTTTTAAAAAAAGATATTTTTCAACTTTAGATTCATTTGAAAATTGTACAGTTTTAGATTGTAAATCTTGTGAGATGGGTAAATGGATTACTCGTTGTGAGAATGAAAAAAAGGATTTTACAAAAGTAAAAGAGTGGGAAATACTAAAACAAAATCATGATGATGTACATCAAAATATTCAAGTTTATATGAATAATAATGCCAAAAAGATAGAAAATAAAATTTTAAGGGAAGTATCTGCTTTAGTCGAAGATTCTACAATAAAAGTTTTCGATAGTTTAAATGATATTTTATATATTGATTCTTTAAAAGATAAGAAAATTATATAGTCATATATATTACTATATAATTATATATAACTGTATATATTTAATGTTCAATAAAACAAAGCTAAAAGCCTTGCTTTATTGAACATATTGATGAAGTTTTGAACATTGTCCTAAATAAATATCCATTCCACACATATCATTCATAATATCTAAGAAACTGTGTGCGTGGGCATTATAAACATATACAAAAATCTCATCACCTTTTTTTAGAAAGTTATGTTTTCCAAACTCTGTATATGCTGTGGCACCTGCTGCTATTAAAATACCTTTTGAATTTTTTGCTTCAGTCATAAATTGAGTTAATTCTTCAAGTGGTCCACAATCTTCTTGGGTATTTAATTTATTTATCATCCAATCTTTTAGTTGATGAAAAAAGTAACTGTATGATTTTACAGCACTTGTTGTTCCATAATCGTAAACAATTCCATCTCTTTTGATAAATGAAGAGATATGATATTTACTCAAAATTCCTTTTTCAGTAAAGTTATCAATCTCTATAATATCTTGAGAAATACCTTTTGTATTTGTTCCCCAGTTTTTCTTAGTACTAAGTTTTTCACCATTATTTACTCTAATAGAACAGTCATTAAAGGCTGAAAAATATTTAGGAATAATATCAACTACTTTTCCATCTTTATATTCAAAATCACAAATCAAAGCAACTTCTGCTTCAACTTGCAGATTTTCATTTTCTCTTCCATGTGTTAAAATTATTTCATCACATATTGGATAAGTTCCTAAAAAACTATTATGGTCTTTTATATAAAAAGGAAACATTCCTTTTGGGGCATCTTTTTCTTCGGTTTTAATTACTGCAAATTCATCAGCTTCACCAGCTTCACCTAAGTGATTAGCAAAATTTCCAGCAACAGCAAAACCTAAATAATCTTTTAAATCATCTAATAACATTTTATTATTTTCCTATGTATTATATTATTGTTTGAAGAATAGCATTTATTGTATTGTCTTAAAGTCAAAAATCAAATATAGTTTATTAGTATAAGAATTATTTTAGAAAAGAGATAATACAAAGTTATAATTAAGCAGAATCACAAAAGGCAAAAGCCTTTTGCAATTTAAATTAAATTGTTCTCCATTTAGCAGGACCAGTTGTATGAATTGAAACACCATCTGTATCAACTGCCACAGTAACGGGCATATCTTTTACATCAAATTCATAAATAGCTTCCATACCAAGTTCTTCAAAAGCTAAAACTTTTGCAGATTTGATTGATTGAGAAATTAAATATGCAGCTCCACCAGTTGCAATTAAATAAATAGATTTATACTCTTTAATTAAATCAATAGTAGGTTGTTTTCTCTCGGCTTTACCAATCATTCCCATGATTCCAATTTCCATCATGTCTTTTGTAAATTTATCCATTCTTGTAGATGTAGTTGGTCCAGCAGGTCCTACTGCTTCATCTCTAACAGGATCAACAGGTCCTACATAATAAATGAATCTATCTTTTAATTCAACACCATTTGGAAGTGCTTTCCCAGCATTTTTATACTCAACAATTTTTTTATGAGCAGCATCTCTTGCTGTTAAAATCTTTCCTGATAATAATAAAGTATCACCTGATTTAAATTGAGATAAATTCTCTTTTGTTAAATCTGCAATATTTACTCTTTTAATAGTATCCATTGGAAGTTCAATATCTGGCCATAAATCTAAATCTGGTCTTTCAAATACAGCTGGACCATTTCCACCTTTTAATTTAAAGTGAATATGTCTAGTTGCCGCGCAATTTGGAATCATTGCAACAGGAAGTGATGCAGCATGACATGGATAATCTAAGATTTTAACATCTAAAACAGTTGTTAATCCACCTAAACCTTGAGCTCCAATACCAATTTTGTTAATATCTTCATAAAGTTTTAGTCTTAATTCTTCTAAAGCGTTTTGAGGACCTCTTGCTTTTAGTTCATGAATATCAACATGACCCATTAATGATTCTTTTGCTAACAACATTGCTTTTTCTGGATTTCCACCAATACCAATACCTAAAATTCCAGGAGGACACCAACCAGCACCCATTTCTCTAACATTTGCCATAACCCAGTCATAAACTGAATCTGATGGATTTAATACTGCAAATTTAGATTTGTTTTCACTACCACCACCTTTTGCAGCAACAGTAATATCTAATTCATCTGAATTATCAACAGTTACATGAATAACAGCAGGAGTGTTATCTTTTGTATTTGTTCTTTTTCCTGCAGGATCTGAAACAACAGAATATCTTAAAGTATTATCTGGATTAGTATAACCTTTTGCAACACCTTCATTTAATACATCTGCTAACTCTTTTGTTAATTCAAGTTTAGCATTTAAACCAACTTTGATAAAAATATTAACACTTCCTGTATCTTGACATAGAGGTCTATGCCCCATTGCACACATTTTAGAGTTTATTAGAATTTGTCCAATAGCATTTTTAGCAGCTTCACCTTTTTCTACTTCATACGCTTCAACCATACCTTTTACGAAATCTTCTGGGTGAAAATATGAAATATACTGACAGGCATCAGCAATACTATCAATAATATCTTGTTGTTTAATTACTTTCATTTTTTTCCTTTTACTTTAGAAATTTAATTATTATACCAATGCACAGATGAAAAAAATCTTTTTATATTAAATAAAAGAGATTTTATTTAATATAAGTGTGAACTTTTCTCATTTAAAAAAAGTTTAAATTGTAGAAGATAACTTAAGACCATTTGGTCTTAAGTCAAAAGGATTAAGAGAAGAATCTTTTTGATACTTCATCTTGTAATTTTGTTCCAGAGAAGTTTGCTCTTTGAACTAATTCCCAGAAATATCTGTAAGTTGCTCTATCGTGTAATTCACCATCATATTGAATTGGTCCCCACTCAGCATCTTGAGCAGCTAATAAAATATTTTGTGCAGCTTCAAGTTCTGTAAAGTCTGGTTTCATTGCATCTACAATAGCTTGAACTTGAGTTGGGTAAATTGACCACATTCTCATAAATCCAAATTCATTTCTTGCTTTTTCAGCATCTTTGTAAGTTTGGTATGGGTTTTTTAAATCAAGTGTAACATTATGACAAGGAATAATGTGATTAGAAAGTGCTGCTTGAACAACTTTAGCTTTGGCAGCAGCAATTAATCTATGTTCAAATTGACCTGGACTTCTCATATTAGAAGCAGGAATTGCACCTTGGTAACCAGAAACGAAGTCCATTAATCCAAAGTCTAAAACTTGTACCCAAGGTAATGTTGCAGTTTTTTCAACATCTCTTAAAGCACCATGAGTTTCAATTAAAACGTGAATTGGGATTTCTCTTTTAATTCCAGCTTTTTTTGCAGTTTCTTGGATATATTCAACTTGAGTTTTTGCATCTTCATAAGAAGTTGATTTTGGAATTGTAATATATGCTAATTTTTCTCCAGCACCTGGCACTAAAATATCAATATCTTGTCTCCAATCTGGATGGTCAAAATCGTGGATTCTAGTTCCTGCCATTGCATAAGGATTTGCATCAGAATTAACAACTCTTACTATCATTTCAGCATGTGCAACTTCTTTACCAGTTTCAGCTCCATCTTCACAGTCACAAGTAATATCAAAAACAGGTCCTAATTTTTTTTGCATCTCAAAACCTTTTAAGATTAGCTTTTCGCTACCTGCAAAGTGTTCACAAGATGGGATGATTGGTAAGTTGTCTCCAGAACCAAATAGTGCTTCATTAGGGTGTGTCATATTATTTTCCTTTGTTTTAAATTTAATTTTTTTGTATTATTTTTTTTCAGTTTTTTTCTTTGGAATTACAACTGTGTAATCCAAATCAAGAACAACATTTGGTAAATATTTACCGTCTTCACTTTTTGGATTTTCAATCTCTTTTGGAGTTTGATTTTTAAGAGCAATAGTTCTTAATCTTAATAATCCAATATCTTCTCTATTTACTTCAATTGTTTCAACAACTTCAGTATAAGCATAAACTGTATCACCAGCGTATGTTGGGTTTGCATGAGCTCCACTGTTAATTGCATACATCCATTGAGCATTTTGTAAACCATTAAATGAAATAGCTCTTGCCATTGAAATAATGATTCCACCATACATAAGTCTTTGACCCATTGGTGTGCTTTTCATCATGTGATCGTTGAAATGTACTTTTGCATTGTTTTGATACAATTTTGTTGCTAATGTATGATCACTATTATCAATAGTAATACCTTCTGGATGATTAAGTCTTTCACCTGCAACATAATCTTCAAAGAAATATTTTCCACCAGTTGAATCTGTATCTACAGTTTTAATTGTTGGAATATTAATAACATTTGCAATTGGTGTTGTTTTTGCAAAAGTTGGAACTTCATTGATATTTGAAAAAGTCTCTTTATCTTTTTTAT
>JAIELU010000182.1 GCA_019752775.1 Campylobacterales bacterium
TAAAAATAAAGCTTATGGAATATTCGCTGATGATGAAATCGATGAAGTTCATAAAAACTATGGTTTTTATGATGATGAATTAGAAACTATTTCTAATAATACAAAAGATAGTGATTTTAAAATTGAAGAAAAAGTAAATTTTGGTTTTTTTGATGAAATGCCAGAAATCAATGCAAATTCAGTAATGGAAAGTAATGATATTAAAGAAGAAAAAGCTATATCTAAAATAGAAGTAGAAAATGCTGTTAGTGAAGAAAAAGCAATAGTTAGAAAACCTAGACAAAAAGAAGAAGATGAAGTAGGTGATCCTTCTAAAAAATCTATTCCAAATAATAATAATAGTATTAGAGTAAATCTTGATAAAATTGATTTATTAATGAATAATGTTGGTGATTTAGTAATTACTAATGCCATGTTAACTCAATTTTCATCTACTATTGAAGAAACAAAAACTAGAAATTCAGTACTTGAAAGATTAGAATTACTAGAAAGACATATTAGAGATATGCAAGATTCAATTATGAGTATTAGAATGGTTCCTATGGATTCTATTTATTCTAAATTTCCAAAAGTTGTAAGAGATATATCAAAAAAACTTGGGAAAAAAGTTGAATTTAAACATTATGGAGATAATGTTGAAATTGATAAAGCAATGATTGAAGGATTAACAGATCCATTAATGCATATTATTAGAAATTCACTTGACCATGGAATTGAAACGGCAGCTGAAAGAGAGCTTACAAAAAAACCTGAAGTTGGTTCTATTAGTATCTCAGCTGAACAAGCAAATGGTCAAATGATTATTACAATTGAAGATGATGGAAAAGGTATTAATTTTGAAAAAGTAGCACAAAAAGCTCTTGAACAAGGTCAAATTGATGAAAATCAATATAATACAATGACTGATAATGAAAAAGCTTTATTGATTTTTGGAGCAGGAGTTTCAACAGCAGACCAAATTACTGATATTTCAGGACGAGGTGTTGGAATGGATGTTGTTAAAACAAATATTCATAAATTAGGTGGAGCTATTAAATTAGATACTCATGAAGGAATTGGAACAACAATAACAATTATGTTACCTTTAACCCTTGCTATTTTAGATGGATTAGATATTAAAGTTGGAAATCAAAAATATATTTTGCCTCTAAGTTCAATTGTTGAATCATTACAACCAACTTCTGAAATGATTAAAAAAATTGGAGATGGAACTCAAGATTTATTAATGTTAAGAGAAGAGTTTATTCCTGTTGTTAAATTACATCAATTATTTGGTCTTGAAAAAAGTTTTGCAAAACTTGAAGATGGTATGTTGATTGTTGTAAAATCAGGTAATACAAAAGTTGCATTATCAATTGATGAATTTTTAAATCAACATCAAGTTGTAGTAAAACCTTTAGATAAAAACTTTAGAAGTGTTCAAGGAATTGGAGCTGCAACGGTAAGAGGTGATGGAAGCATTGGTCTGATTTTAGATGTTGTTGGTATTATTAATGCTCAATTAAAAGTTGAGAGAGATATGAGTATAGCTAAAAAAGCATCTTAACATATGAAATATACGACTCAAGATGTACATAATAAAGTAAAAAAACTTCTTTATTCTCTAACAGGAATTACCCTTTCAGAGAATAAAGACATTATGATTTCAAATAGAATTGATAAGTTAAAAAGAAATTGTGGTTTTTCTGGTGATATTATGGAGCTTTTGAACTCTGTAGAACAAGGGAATAATGTAACAGAATTTATAAATTCTTTTACAACTAATAAAACACATTTTTTTAGAGAAGATTTCCATTTTATTGATTTAAAAGATAGAGTTTTACCTATGTTTGCTGCTAGTGGAGAAAAGATAAATATGTATTGTTCTGCTTCTTCAACGGGAGAAGAACCTTATTCTATGGCAATGACGGTACTAAAGGCAAAAGAAGATTTAAATAAAAATATTAATGCTTCTATAATAGCAACAGATATTGATACAAATGTTTTACAGTACGCAGCAAATGGCATTTATAGATATTCTAAATCTTCAAAAGAATTTCCTGATTGGATTAGACCTCAAAATTTCTTTAAACGAAGAGTTCAAAAAAATCTTGCTGGAGAAGAAGTATTAATAAAAGTAAATGATGATTTGAAAAAGATGATTAATTTTCAAGTAATGAATTTAAATGATAGTTCATATCCATTTTCAAAAAATCAGTTTGATGTAATTTTTTGTAGAAATGTATTAATATATTTTTCAGTTGAAGATCAAAATGAAATTCTAAAAAAGTTATTTAGGTATCTTAAAATTGGAGGAACACTTTATCTTGGACATTCAGAAAATCCACAAGATTTAGTTAATTATGTTAAAAGAGTGGGGCAAAATATTTTTCTAAAAGAAAAGGAAATCATATGATTGTAATAGGTCATAAGGATGGAAGCATAGAAAAAACTTCAGCTGTAAGATTTACTCAAAAAACAAAAGGTTTTCCAACTCATACTATAATAGGTGGCGAATTCGCAGTTGGTAATGATGTTGAGCAAATTGCTTTTAAAACATTATTAGGTTCATGTGTAGCTATTATGTTTTATGACAAAGTTACAAAAATAAAAGGAATGAATCATTTCTTATTACCAAAAACAAACAATACAAATGATGATATGAAATATGGATTATATTCAGTTGAAGCTATGCTTAATGAAATGTATAAATTAGGTTGTAGTAAAGGCAATATGGTAGCTAAAATATCAGGTGGCGCTGATATTATGCAAATAAATTTATCTTCTCAATCTATTGGGTTTAGAAATGTTGAATTTGCAAAAGATTTTTGCAAATCAGAAGGATTTAAATTAATTAGTGAACATACTCGTGGAGAACATGGAAGATTGATTTTATTAGCTAATGAATTTGAAACATTTATTAAAGTTACACAAAAATCTGAAACTGATAGTAAAATTTTAACAGATGAGAAATTTTTACAACAAGAAATTACAAAAGCACCTGTTATCAAAGAATACTCAGGAGCTGTGGAATTATTTGGTATTGATAATAAAGAGGCAGAGCCTCAAATGGAAATTGAACTTTTCTAAAAAATAAAGTAGGGTGGTAAGATAAGTGTATACTGTTTTAGTAATAGATGATTCGCCATCAATGCGAAGAATTATCAAAGATATGATAAGTTCTATTGATGAATTTGAAGTTGTTTGCGTAGCAACTGATGCTTATGATGCAAGAGAAAAGATCAAAGAATATGAACCCGATTTAGTTACAATTGATATAAATATGCCCAAAATGGATGGAGTTACTTTTTTAAGAAATTTAATGAGACTTCATCCAATGCCCGCTGTTGTAATTTCAGGTGAGGGTGTTAGAGGAAATGATATTTTTGATGATGGTGCAGTTGGATTCATTCCTAAGCCTGAAAATGGTGAAACGATGCAATCTTTTCAAGAAAGAATAAAAGATACTTTACTTAATTTAACATTTTTATTAAAAAGATATACTTTAAAAAAACCTCAAGCATTAAGAAAAACTTCAACTCAATCTTTAAATATTGAGTATAAAATACATCCAGATGAAGTTATTCCATTAAAAGCAGCAACATTTCCTGGAATGAAATTAATTGCAATTGGTTCATCAACTGGTGGTGTTGAGTCACTTCTTAGAGTTTTTAAAAGATTGCCAGGAAATTTACCTCCAATTTTGATTACACAACATATTCCTTATGGATTTTCTAGTTCTTTTGCTCAAAGATTAAATGATCATTCAGAAATTATAGTTTGTGAAGCAAAAGATGGAATGATTTTAGAAAAAGGTCATGGATACTTAGCCCCTGGAAATATGCATTTAACTATCGAAAAATTTGGAAATGAATATAAAACAAAACTATTAGATACAAAAAAAGTAAGTCAACATAAACCAAGTGTTGATGTTTTATTCAGATCTGTTAACAATACAGTTGGAAGTGCTGCAATGGCTGTTATGATGACAGGTATGGGAGATGATGGGACAATTGCTATGAAAGAACTTTTTGATAATGGTGCATATACTGTTGCACAAAATGAAGAAAGTTGCGTTGTTTTTGGTATGCCCATGAAAGCTATACAAGCAGGAGCTGTAAAAGATATAATTCATTTAGATGAAATAGCTGATTATATTATTGAATTTTCAAAAGGAAGAAAGAGATAACATTCTTATTTCTTTCTTTTATGTTATTTAGTATTGAAAACTATAATTTTCAAACTAATATAAATATATCTTTTGATATAATCTACTTTGTAATAAGTTCTTAAATAGGAATATCTATGAGATATGAATTGGATTTTAATAATACCTTTGAAAAAACCCTTCTTTTTTGGATTGAAAGATTTATAAGAAATAAATTAACAACTCTTTCAAATAGACAAGTTAATGATAAACAAAAATTAGCTGCAATAATTCAATCATTAGTAAAAGGAACAAAATCTATTGATGAATTAAGTATTATCGTAAAAGAGGCTAGAAATATTGGTTTAGCTGGAGTTAATACATATTTTAATCCCCTATTTAAACTATACAATTTTACTTTAAATTTGGGATTAGCTTCTATGAAAGAAATAGATGAAGAGTTATTGAGTGACTTTTTAGCCAGTGAAACAAGTGCTTTATCTGATGCTTCGAAAAAAAATCATAGAATAGCATTATTAGCCCTATTTTCTTATATAGATAAACAAAATGAAAATGAAGATGGAACTTCTTATTTATTTAAAATTGAGTTAAAGAATTGGGGTGGATTAAGTGGTAAAAGTGGTACAAAGCTACCCTCTTTTATGAATAAAGTTGAAATTGATAAGTTTTTAAATGCTATTGATACTTTTGAATTTACTGAAAATATTGCTTATAGAAATAGACTTATTCTTAAAATAATTATTTACACAGGGGTTAGGGTTAGTGAAATACTAAATCTTAAAATAAAAGATATGTTTAAAGAAGAAAATGTTTATTTATTACAAATAAAAGGAAAAGGAAATAAACCAAGAGTTGTGATGATAAAAACTTCTATTATTGAAAGTGATTTAAAACATTGGTTAGATATGCGGGTCTGTAATAGTGATTTATTAGTTTGTA
>JAIELU010000015.1 GCA_019752775.1 Campylobacterales bacterium
TATAGATAATACAAGTACAACTTTAACATTAAATCAAACAGGAGATACAACATATAGTGGTAAAATCCAAGGTGCAGGAAATTTTGTTAAAACAGGTACCGGTAGTTTAACTTTATATGGAGCATTAGTTGATATTGCTGGTGTATTAACTATTGAGAATGGAAAAATAGGATTAGATGGTGCAGGAATACTTGATCCAGATTTAGATGTAATTGTATCTAGAAATGGTGAATTAGAACTTATTTCTGGAAATCAGCATATTGATAGTTTAGGTGGAGAGGGTTTAATTGACTTAGGTTCAAATATTCTTTATGTAAATAATGGTGGAGAATTTACAGGAAATGTAACAGGAAATGGAACATTATATATTGGAAGTGGTAGATTTAATATTACAGATAATATTACTTCGACAACAGGAACTTTTGATGTTGCACAAGGAGCTACAACAACTATTGCTAATAATGCTGAACTTAATTTCCCTAAAATTAATGTACAAGATGGAGGAACTCTTGATGTTATTGGTACAGCTCAGGCTTCTAATGATTTGATTGTTAATACGAATGGAACTCTTCATTTAGGAGATGCTGCTAATAATATTAGTGGTGTAATTAATACTCCAAATGCCTCAATTTATGGAGAATTAAATGGAACAGGGACTATAAATGGTCCAACTACTGTTTATAGTGGAGGAACAATTGCTCCTGGAAATTCTCCTGGTACTTTAACATTTGGTTCATTAAATTTATTATCTGGTTCTACTATTGATATGGAAATAGTTAAATCAGGAGTTCCAGGTGTTGATTTTGACCAAATTATTACAACAGGAACTTTTACAGTTGAAAAAGGAACTACTCTTAATATATTAAAATATACAGCAGATATTAATGCAAGAGAACTTAATATGGGAGAAAGTGTTAAAATTTTCAATTTCACACCAGGGTCTATTAGTGGTAATTTTGCCAGTGTAACTTCTACTTATGACAACGATGTCCTTTTAAATCTTGCAAGTGGAGAAGTTATTGGGTTAGGTGGTGTTTCTACTAGTAATTTTGAAAATGAAGTTGCACAAACAAAAAATCAAAAATCAATGCTTAGTGATCTAAATGTAGAAAATACAGGAGGCATAGCCCAATTTTATGGAGGTAATTTAGTATCAAGATTAGCAAGTGCATATGGTAATGATTCTGAAATTAATAGAATCTTCAAGTTATCATCACCAGAAGCTTATGCTAGTTTAATAGATCAAGCTAGATTATCTGTAACTGATGCTATTGTTAATCTTCCAGTTAATTTTAAAGAAGCAAAAGAAGGATTGACTGTAAATACAAATTTTGGTTCTAAATCAACAAGTAATAATTCTGAGTGGTCTGAATATGATATGAAAAATACTTCATTAAGATTGGAATATACTCATTTATCTAAAGATACGGTGTTAGCTATCTCTATGAGTCAAAATGATAGAAAAATTAATAGTGATTACCTGACCTCAGATGGAACAGGATATGATGTTAGTATAGGTGCAGCTAAAGAAATTTTAACATCAGGATTAAGTTTAAGAGGTCATATTGGATATATGAAAGATGAAAATGATGCTAAAAGACAAACATATACAACTGCTTCAAATGCGAGTATAAACTCAGATGGTCTGATTACAGGATTAGGATTAGGATATACAAAAGATTATAATTCGTTAACTTTTGATTTTTCACTTGATGCTTCATACTATAATGTAAATGTAGATTCATTTGAAGAAAGTAATGCTAATAAACTTGATGCTTTATCTGTTGATAGTCAAAAACAAAATGGAATGGCGTATCAAGCAAAAGTGTCAATGTCTTCAAATGTTACAGAAAATTTACAATTACAAACAGGTGTAAATGCCTTGTATATGCCTGATGGGGATAACTTTAATGTAAAAGCAAAAGTATCATCTGAAGAAACATGGTTTAATGTAGAAAATCCTGGTATGGGACAAACTTCTTTAGGTTTAGATGCTGGAGCAAAATATAAAATAAAAGAAAATATGAGTTTAGCTGTTGATGCAGGTATTAATGAAATAGATAAATCTAATATGGGATATAACACTAATCTATCATTTACATACAAGTTTTAAATAATTTTAGAATAAAACAATAACTTTTTTAAATACATTAAGATTCCATAAAATAATGGAATCTTTTTGTATCTGTTTAGAAAAAGAAAGGAATAAAAAGTGACTTCTAATTTGAGTTTGCTTAAAAGATTGACAATACTTCTTGTAGAAGATGATGAAGAATTAAGGGATGGATTATCCCAAACATTATCAATACTTTTTTATAAGGTAATTGTTGCAAAAAATGGTATAGAAGCTATCGAAATATTGGCACAAAATAAGATTGATATGATTATTACGGATTATGTAATGCCTTTAATGGATGGTGAAGAATTTTCTAGACAAATAAGAATAAATGACCATAAAATACCTATATCTATCATAAGCAATTATTCAGAAAAAGAAAAATTAATGAAATTAATTGACTTAGAATTGACGGGTTATCTTTTAAAACCAATTAGTTATAACGATTTAATGGTTTGTTTAAAAAATATGATAAAAAAACTTCAAAAGTACAATTTTTATGATTTCGAAATTAATTCTGATGTTAATTATAATTTCTCAACTAAAGAAATAATTAATGATAAAAAAAATGTAGTAGGAAAATTATCAAAAAGTGAAATAGTTATATTAGAACTATTAATAAAAAATACGAATGCTATTATTTCAATAGAAACCATACAATCTTATTTATCTTTAAATGAGATAAAGAGTGAACAAGCTATTAAAAATATAATATATAGATTACGAAAAAAAATAGGAAAAGATGTGATACAAAATTCAAATAATTTGGGATATTCTTTTAAAAAGCAATTTGAATGAGAATAATCCTTTATATTTTCCTTTTAACTACTTTTTTATCTGCAAAAGTTTTAAATATTTCTGAAATCCAAGATTATAAATCAATAAATCATGTATCTTATGTTAAAGATAATAATTTTGTTTACCAAGATATTATAGCTATGAATAATTTACCTTTTTTAGAAAAAAAGTATTTGGGTAATTCAATTGGACCTTTTTGGACAAAATTAACAATAAAAAATGATACGAATAATTTTAAACAAATAGTTTTATATAATGATTTAGCAGGAATGAATCTTATAGATGTTTATTTAGTAAAAAATAATCAATTATTTCAAACTTTATTTTTGGGAGATTTTAGAGAACAATCATCAAGAAATATGCTGAGTAGATATTCAAATTTTATTTTACAGTTGGAACCAAATGAAGAAGTTACGGTTGTTTCTAAATTTGAAAATTATCTTATTTATAATTTAAATTGGGAAATAACAAGTACCGAAACATTTTTTAATAAAGAAACAAAAATACTTTTTATGTTTGGAATATTTGGAGGAATGCTTATAATGATATAACATTAAAAGCTAAAAATGATGTTGCAATCAACTCATTAGAGATGAATAGTGATTATAATTTTAATTTAAACAATGGATACAACAAAGGTCAAACTATTAAAAATTTAGGTTCTACAATAAATGCTAATAATATTAGTGTAGATGCAAATACTTTAAATATAAAATCTTCTAATTTAAATGCAAAAGAAAATATTGGATTAAATGCTGTAGAAAATGTAAATATATTAGCTACAAATGATTTAACATATCAAGATACACAAACATCTTCAAAAGGTTTTTTAAGTAAAAAAACACAAAGAGATATGATATATAAAGAAGATGTAGTTTCAAGTAATTTAAATGCAAAAAATATTTTAATAAATAGTGATAAAGATATTACTTTAGAAGCAACAAAATTAAAAGCTCAAGATAACATAGGTGTATTTGCAAAAGAAGGAGATGTAAATATCCTAGCAAAAGAGTATAAAGAAGGAGAATTGCACCAAACAAGTAAATCTTCATGGGGTGGATTGAAAAAAAGTGTAGATATAAAATCAAGTGATGCCTTAAAACTAAATAGTGCTTTGCTTGAAACACAAGCAGCAAATGTAGTAATAACTTCTGGAAAAGATATAAATATCCTTGCTAGTGAGATAAATAGTGGAGCTGATATCCAACTAAAAGCTTTAGAAAATGTATTAATAGCTTCTCAAAGTGAATACTTAAAAACAAGAGAAGTACACGAAAAATCTAGCTTTAATCTAAAAGGTTTAACAGGACTTCTTGGTTCAGATGAAAATATCTACTCAAAAGAGCTTACAAAAAATGATAAACTAAGCTCTTCTAGTGTTTCTAGTAGCCTAAATGCAAAAAAAGATATTATAGTAGATAGTGGAAGCACAACTATAATAGGCTCAAATCTTGAAGCAAATAATATAGAGATAAAAGCAGATACAGGTGAGATAAATATACTTTCAAGCCAAGATGTACAAAACTCAAATTACTTAAATAAGAAATTAGGAATTGGATTGATAAGTGCAGAAAAAGGTATCACTCAAAACTTTAAAGATATGTTTAGTGGCGAAACAAAGATTAAGTTTGAAGTAGGAAGATTAGAGATGAGTGAATTTGATAAATCAACTCAATCTGTAATAAATAACTCTTCAAACCTAAAAGCAAGAGAGAATTTAATATTAGATAGTTTAAGTGATATAAATGTAGTAGGGAGTAACTTAAAATCAGATAGTAATCTAGTACTAAACTCTCAAATAGGTGATATAAATATTTTAAACTCAATAGATACTTTAAATGAAGATATAAAAGAGAAGAGTTTTAAGGCAAGTGTTAGTGCAACTGTGCAAAATGAATATGTAGAAATAGGAAGTGCTGTAAAAAATGCCATAGAGAGTGCAAAACAACTAAAAGAAGTAAAAGAGGATTATAGTAACTATAAAGGTGAAGTAAAAAAACTAGAAAATACTCTTTCGGATTTAAAACAAAGATATAAAAATATAAACTCAAAGACCTGTCAACTTATTTAATGATAACTTTTTATACCGTGGCTAGTTTACCCAAATATGAACACATTCATAAATCTATTGATGACAATGTTTGCGAAAAAATTTAACAACTTG
>JAIELU010000060.1 GCA_019752775.1 Campylobacterales bacterium
TTGATGGAAAAATAGCAAGAAAATATAATTTATCTACTCAATTTGGAATTCAACTTGATTCTTATGCAGATTTTTTATCATTTGTAATTGTTCCCGCAATGTTTATCTTTTTTGCAGTAATTGATACAAAAGAGCCATTTTTATTTATGCCTTTGGTTGTATTTGCTTTTGTTTATTATGTAATTTCAGGACTTAGAAGATTAATTCAATTTAATATAAATGCTGATGAAGGAAAAGTAGAAAAGTTTTTCACTGGTATTCCAACTCCATTGGGAGCAATTTTATTATGGGTTGTTTATTTGATTTTTTTAACAGGATTTATATCAGAAACATTTGTTTTATTAATGATGATATTAATTGGTTATTTATTAAATTCAAAAATAAAAATACCTCATTTATAAGTAAATAGATGAATCAGGAAATTGTAACTATTGATTTAGGATCAAATTCATTTCGTGTTTTAAAATATGATTGTGAAAATCATAAAATTATTTCAGAATATAATGAAGTTGTAGGTATGGCTGATGGTTTAGTAGATACTGGATTAATCTCAAAAGAAGCTATACAAAGAGTTATAGTTGCAATTTCACACTCTGTTGAAGTTATTAAGTATAATCCACAAGATGCAATTTGTGTAACAACTGCTGCTATGAGAAATGCTTCAAATAGTAAAGAAATATTAGAATATCTAAGCCAAGAAGCTAAAACAAATTTTTCTATTATTGATGGAAAAGAAGAAGCAAGACTTACTTTATTGGCTGTGAAATATGCTTTAAAAAGAGAAAAAATAAATTCAGATAAGTTTGTTCTCTTGGATATTGGTGGAGGTTCTACCGAAATAATAATAAATACAAAGAATAGCTATAAAGCGCATAGTTTTGATTTTGGCATAGTTACTTTGACTCAAAGATTCTTAAATCATAATGATTTGAAAAATGATTTAGAAAATAAAAAGTTAGAGATAAAACTTTTTTTAGATTCTTTAAATATAGATTTTAAAGATTATAGTTTTGTGGCAACTGCTGGAACACCCACAACAATAGCTGCTATAAAATTAGGACAAGATTTTTTTTCTTATGATAGAAATATTGTAAATGGAACAATTGTAAATCTTGAAGATATGACAAATTGTTTAAATATTTTTAAGAATTCATCAAAAGAAGATATTGTAAAGCTTGTAGGTCGAGGAAGAGTTGATTTTATTGAAGTTGGTATTTATATTTATAAAATGATTTTTGAAGTTTTAGAAAAAGATGAATCAATAGTTTTGGATGATGGTTTAAGAGAAGGTGTTGCTATAAATTATTGTGAAACAAAGTGTAAAAATTAAGATAATAATCTTACACTTTGTTCTTGTATAATATTTGCTTGAGAAGCTGCTAAATATCCTATATTTGCGTTAACATTTGTTTTTGAAAAATCATTTGACTCTTTTCCAAAGTTTCTATCTTTGTTTATTGTATTTTCATTATATAAATCAACTTGTGCTTTTATAGTTTCTTTTGCACTAAACTCAAGTTTATTCCCAAATTCAGTAAAGTCATCATAAGTATTTTGTAATTGATTTGATGAAGTTCTAACTTTTGATGCAACTTGCTCTAAATCAGTAGAATTATTTAAATCACTATTATTTGATAATTCAAAAATTTCATTAGCATAAGTTGGTGTATTTGGTTTTTCAATAGAAAAATTAGCACTTTTTGTATTTATATCAATACTTTTTTTATCATCATAATAATCAGTAGCAATAATATTTTCTCTTTTAAATTTTGTTTCATAAGCAACTTGATTAAAATTTCTTAAATCTTCATTTATACTTTGTTTTAAGTCATTTTTATCTTCATAAGAGTTTGCATTTTCAAGTTTTGTTTGAACATTACCAAGATATTCTTGTTGTTTTTCAATAGAATTTTGAGCTATTTTAGTAATAGCAATTCCTTCATTTAATGATTGAACATTTAAAGATAATTCATCTCTTTTTTTATTGTACTCATTTATATAAAGATTTGTACTATCTTCACTTATTTTATTTACAGATTTACTTGAACTAACTCTTTCAAGATTTAAAGAAGACGAGGGATTAAGAGTAGATATATTATTGCTTATACTATTAACATCCATATTTCACTCCTTTTTATAATTGCTTATATTATACTTAAATTTTGTTGAATTATCTCTAAAAATAAAATTATTTTTTTAAAACATTTTATTCATTTCATTTTCTGTTAAAACTGGAACATTTAGTTCTATTGCTTTATCATATTTACTTCCAGCATCTTCTCCATAAATGACAAAATCAGTCTTTTTAGATACTGATGAACTAATTTTTGCACCTAAAAGTTCTAACTTTTTCTTTATGTCTCCACGGCTTACACTCATAGTTCCTGTTAGAACTATTGTTTTGTTTTTAAAATTATTTTCTTCAACTTCAACTTTTTCTTCAACTGTTGGATTAATTATTTCAAAAAGTTTTAAAACCAACTCTTTATTTACTCTCATAAATTCACAAAAAGAGTTTGCCATTTGTTCACCAATTCCATCAAGATTAATAAGCTCTTCAAACGATATATCAACAACTTTTAAACCAAATTCCAAACAAATCTGTTTTGAGGCTACTTCTCCAATATGTTCAATTCCTAAAGCATTTATAATTCTATGAAGTGCAGTTTTTTTTGTATTTTCAATAGCATTTAAAAGATTATTTATTTTTTTTTCTTTAAAGCCATCAAGATTTTCTAAGTCTTCGTATTTTAAAGAGTATAAATCCAAAATATCATATATCTTTTTTTCATTGACTAAAGTTTCTACTATTTTATTTCCAAGTCCATCTATGTTCATACAATTTTTACTTGCAAAATATATTATAGAATTTACGACTCGACTTGGACAATCAAGATTTTGACACTTAATTAAAGCTCCCTCATCAAGAAGTTCGCTATTACAATCTGGGCAAAAAGTAGGGCGGAAAATCTCTAATTGAGTTCCATCTCTTCTTTCCATGAATACTTTTGTGATTTTAGGAATAACATCTCCACTTCTTATAATAATTACTTCATCATTGATTCTTAAATCTTTTCGTGCTATTTCATCAAAGTTGTGTAAACTGGCTCTTTCAACAACAACTCCCTCAATATCAGTTGGCTCTACAACAGCTACAGGTGTAATAACTCCCGTTCGTCCAACTTGTAAAATAATATCCTTGATTTTAGTGGTTTTTTCTAAGGCTGGAAATTTATAGGCACATGACCATCGTGGAAATTTCACAGTGTAACCTAACTCATCTTGAGTTTCTATGTCATCTATTTTTACAACCATTCCATCAAGCATCATTTCTATTTCATCTCTTACTTTTATGATTTCATGGTAAAGTTTTTCAATTCCCTCTACCCTTGAAGTTATGGTTTGCATTGGCGGTTTTACAAATCCTAAAGAGTAAATATATTCCATCATTTCTGAGTATTTTGTAAAATCTAAAGAGTTAAGTCCAACTCCCCAAACATTAAAAAATAGTTTTCTTTTTGCTGTAATATTTGGATCTAGCTGTCTTAAACTTCCAGCCGCTGCGTTTCTTGGATTTGCAAAAACTTGCTCATTATTTTTGATTCTTTCTTCATTTATTTTTTCAAAATCAGCTTTTTTAATAACTATTTCACCTCTGATTTCAATCAAAGATTTTTCGGCTATTTGTAAAGGAATAGAGTGGATAGTTTTAACATTATTTGTAACATCTTCTCCAATACTTCCATCACCCCTTGAAATTGCTTGTTTTAAAATCCCATTTTCATAAATAAGATTTAATGATGCTCCATCGAATTTTGGTTGACAAAAAAACTCTAATTTTGTATTTATTTTATTTGCTCTTTTTATCCAATCTTCTAGTTCAATAGTGTTAAATACATCTTCTTGTGACCACATACGAGATAAATGAGAGGCTTTTTCAAAACCATCAAGAATAAAGCCTCCAACTCTTTTATTTGGAGAATTAGGATGACTTAATGATGGATTTTCACTTTCATATGCCAAACAAATTCTTGCTAATTTATCATATTCTTCATCGCTTGCAATTGGATTATCATAAACATAATATGCTTTTGCCCAAGATATTAATTTTTCTATATTTAAATCATATTCATTTTTAGTCATTTTTTCTCATTATTAAAAGTTTTTGTAGCAATTATACTTAATAGATTTAGTATAAAAGATAAATAAGTTATAATTGATACTTTAATATTAAAATAAAGAGTTTAGATGAGTTATTTAGATATTTGTATCTCTGGTTGGAATTTAAATGCTTTAATGTTTGTTGTTAATCTTTTAATTGCAATTAAAACAATTTCAACACAAGATAAAAGTAGGTTGTATGAAGAAAGTTTAGCTTTAAAAGAGCTAAAAGATGAGTTGGAAAAATATTATCCTAATAGGATTTATTCAACAATTATTAGTTATTTAGTGCCTTTTACAGCATTTTTTAGAATGGGATATAGAATAATTGAAATCTATTTTTTCTTTCAAAAGAATCAAGAAGCAAAGATGTTTGATTATATGGTATACAAATATTCTTGTGATATTCAAAAAGCAAAAAATAATCTAGAATAAAATTATTTTTACTGAAATTCAGATAAAATTTATGTGCAAAAACATTAAAATATTAGGTAGAAGATATGAAAGTAGTTATAGGCGTAGTTGGTAACGATATACATGTAGTTGCAAATAGACTTATTGATATATCATTACAAGCAAGAGGGTTTGAAGTATTTAATCTTGGTGTTAATACATACCTTGAAGAGTTTATTGATGCAGTAATTGAAACAAATGCTGATGTTTTACTTATTTCTTCATTAAATGGTGAAGCTGAGGGTTGGTGTAGAGAATTGCCTATTTTAAAATCAAAATATAAAAATTTAAAAAATGTTGTTTTTATGTTAGGTGGAAATTTAGCAGTAGGTGAAGGCGATGCTAGTATAATCGTACCAAAATTCAAAAACTATGGATTTGATTTG
>JAIELU010000053.1 GCA_019752775.1 Campylobacterales bacterium
ACTTAAATGGTGCATTTGCAGGAAAACCAGCAAACTTAGAACAAATTAAAAAAATTAGAGAAAACTGTAATCTTAAAATCGAACTTGGTGGTGGAATTAGAGATGAAGAGACTATCAAAATGTATGTTGAACTAGGAGTTGATAGATTAATTTTAGGTTCAATCGCGGTAAAAGATCCTCAATTTGTAAAAGATATGGCAGCTAAGTATCCAATTGCTGTTGGAATTGATGCTATGAATGGAATGGTTGCTGTTGAGGGTTGGGCAGAAGTTTCAACTATGAAAGCAACTGATTTAGCTCAAGAATTTGCAAATGCAGGTGTTCTTGCAATTATTTGTACAGATATAAGTAAAGATGGAATGCTTTGTGGTGTAAATGTTGAGTTTACTGAATCAATTGCTCTTGCTTCAAATGTTGACACAATTGCAAGTGGTGGTGTAAAAGATATTAATGACATCATTAACTGCAAAGCAAATGGAAATATTGCAGGTGTAATTGTTGGAAAAGCCTTTTATGAAGGAACACTTGATTTAGAAGAAGCATTCAAAGTGCTAGAAAAATAATTTATAAATAAAAAGTATTATTTCTTTTTTTTTAAAATATTTTCATTAACTAGCATTATATCATTAGTTTATTCTAAATTTTCAGAAATTATTTAAAAAGTATATACATAAAAATAATTTTATGTTATTATAATTGAAATGATTTATAAAGGCTATTTGATGAACTCTAACAAAAAGATAACTATTATAATTTTCACTATGGTTACAGTATTAACAATTGTAATAGTAGCTTTAGTGGCGCTTGGTTCTAGGCAAACAGGTTATGATAGTGCAAAAAAAAGAGCTTATTTAACAGCCGATATAGTCAAAAAATCTCTAACATCTCATATGGTTAATGGAAATATGCATCAAAGAGATGTTTTTTTAGACAGTATGGCTCAACTAAAAGAAGTAAGTGATTTATGGATAGTTAGATCAAAAACAATAAGTGCGCAATTTGGTAAATCTGGATTAGGAAATGAAATCCCAAGAGATACTATTGATGAAGAAGTTTTAAGAACAGGTATTGAAAGAGTTATAACAACTGAATCCCTAAAAAATGCTTCACTAAGAATAACCATTCCCTACACTGCTTCTTCTCTTGATAAACCAAATTGTTTATCTTGTCATAATGCAAAAGAAGGGGAAGTATTAGGTGCTATTTCTTTAAAATTTGATATTCAAGAAGATAGAATTTCAAGTATTGCTATTTTATTAAATGTTATTGGAATAATCTCTCTTTTCTTAATTTTTATATTAATTTATATTAGTAAAAAAATCAAACCCTATACAACTTCTTTTGATGCAATTACAGAAGTTTTAAAACAAGTTCATGATGGTGATTATTCTGTACGTGCAAAAGAAGGTGTTTTAAAAGAAGATAAAGAAGCTTCTTTATGGTTAAATGAAATTATAGAAAAACTTGAAACCGTATTAACAGGAATTGAAAAAAATCTAACAGCATTTGTTCACAATAGAGTATCAAATGTAAATAATGATAAATTATTAACTGCAAAAGAGATAATAGAAGATATTTCAGAAATTTATAACTATAAAAAAACAATTGAAACTGACTTAACAAAAGAAGATATTTACTATAGATTAGTGCAAGTATTAAAAGATAAATTATTAATCAAATCTTTTTATATTTTTGAAAATGATTTAGTAAAAGATGAAAGAACAATAATCTTTTCTACAAAAAATATTAAACCTTGTTGTGGGCTTCTAAAGAATGTTAAAGAACAATGTAGAGCAGAAAGAACTGATACTATTGTTATATCTGAGAATTTTCCTGAAATTTGTAGAGTTGCAACTTGCAAAAATGATACTGATTATATTTGTATTCCATTTTTAATAAATGACCAAAAAAGTATAACTATCCATATTTTATGTGAAGATAAAGAGTGTCTAAAACATTCTAAATATCAAATTGGAATAATCAAAAAATATCTTGAAGAAACTAAACCTATTTTAGAAAGTAGGATGTTAATGGATGTTTTAAGAGAAAGAAATCTGGTTGATGGATTAACTGGTCTTTATAATAGAAAATATTTAGATGAATTTATCGATAAAAAAATGCCCCACGAATTATCTAAAGGAATGACTTATGCCATTATGTTCTTAGATATTGACTACTTTAAAATGGTAAATGATACTTATGGACATGATGCAGGAGATGCAATACTTCAAAAACTTTCATCAACAATGAAAAGTGCAATTACTGAAAATGAATTTATTATCAGATTTGGTGGTGAAGAGTTTTTAATTATAATGAAAAATCCAACTGTTGAAAGTGCAGATGAACTAGCAAATAGAATTAATCAAGAGTTTGCAAAACTTGTATTTACATTTAATAATAATTCATTTAGTAAAACAGTAAGTATTGGTTATGCATTTTTTCCAAGTGATACTGACCAAATATGGAAATGTATTAAATTTGCTGATTTATGTCTTTATAAAGCAAAAGAGACAGGAAGAAATAAAGTTATAAGATTTACAAAAGAGCTTTTAAAAGGTAGTGATAAAGATAATTATTAAAAAGAAAATTCTGCATATATTTTATGCAGAATCTTTTAAAGACTCACTTTTAAACCATCGTATAATGCAATTCTAAACCTTTTGAAGTTGTTACAAATCCATTTATATTTATAGTTCCATCATGTACCATTTTATGATGTTCTTTACAAAGTGGAATTAGATTATATTTATGATTTGCATTTATATGTCCTATAAATCCATCTTTATTAGCACGTGCCTGCTCTTTTATATGATGAACATCATCACAAGCTCGTCCGCAAATTAAGCATGAAGAAGCAAAAACATTATTATTGTATTTTGAAGTTTTTCGTTGCGTCAATCTTTCAACTGAGCTATAATCATCAGTTAATTTTTTTCTTATTTCATTTGCCACAGATAAAAACTCTTTGTCCATATGAAGAGATTTTGCATACTCTAAACCATACATAGATGATCCACTTCCATAAGCTAATTTTCTATCAAAAATAAGTTTATCTTCATCATCATTGTACATTACAGATAAATGAAGTGCTATTATATTTTTAAGTTTTTGAATTTCCTCAATCTCAGGAAGTTGATGTAAATGTGTTGCAAGTACAAAAAGTGCTTCAAGTTTTGAGAGCTTTAAAATAGAACTGGCAACTATACTTAATCCACTCATAGTTTCGGTACTATGTGAGATTTCATCTCCTAGAATAAGAGAATTTTTTGAAGCCCTATTAAATATATTTTTCAACTCTAACATCTCAACAGCAAAAGATGACAATCCTTTTGCAATATTATCAGCCCCAGAAATTCTAGTATATACAGCATCAAAAATAGAAAATCTCATAGATTTACAAGGTACATAAAATCCAGCTTGTGCCATGATTACAGATATTCCAATTGCTTTCATAAGTGAAGATTTTCCTGAAGAGTTTATTCCATAAAGTAAAACTCCATGCATTTTATTATCAAACATATTTATTGGATTTGAGTTTTTTATAATCACATTATCTTTAAACTCTTTAGAAGCCAGACTTAATTCTCCCAAAATAATATCATTTGGTACATAAATCCCCTGCTCTTCATTCGCTTCAATAATTGGATGTCGTAAATCAATTAACTCTATAAAGTTTTCATTATCTTTTGTTTTTACTATTTTTGGACAAGAATAATTATACTTTTTTGCTGTTTTTATATTTGAAACTGTTAAATCTACTTCTGCAATAAATAACACTAATTCTTCAAGTAATACTACAAACTTTTTTTCAAATTCAAGAATTTTTTCTTTAAATACAAGTTTATTTAATTCTATTATTTTTCGTAAATTGTGAACATATTTATCAGAAATATCTTCTGTTAGTTTGCAAAATATTTTTATGGAATTCGTTTGAATTCTAATAGTAAAATCTTTAAATAAATAGAGTTCATCATCCACAATCAAGTGTGAATTCATAAGCTCTTCTTTGATTGAATTAAATCTGTTTTTTGTTAAAGTAATAAAAAATCCCTCTTTATCAAGCCTATTTATTCCCACAAAATTTGAATCATCACTTTTTATATAAGATAAAATATGCTTTTGTAAAATTTCTAATTTTGAATATAAAACCTCATTTTGAATATTTAATTCATCTATTTGAGTATTTATTCCCTCACTTATCATATTTACATCAATATCTTTTAGCATATATTTTCCACTAATAGTCAAGTCAAAAGTTGAATCAATTGATTGAATAAATAAGCTTAAATCTGCACTACTGCAAGGTGGAGTTATAAACTTATAATTTTCCATAAAAGCCACAACTTCTTTGATACTTAAAAGTGAATCATATAAATAATTTAACTCAAAAGGATGAAGTCTATTTAGTTTTATTCTTCGTGTTAATCTTTCAATATCATAAATATTTGCTAACTCATTTTCAATTGGAGCATGGTAATCATACAGCTCTTTTGAAAGGGCAAGTCTTCTTAAGATTTCTTTACTGTCTTTAACTGGATGGGTAAGTCTCTCTTTTAAAAGTCTTTTTCCCATAGCTGTTGAAGTGTTGTTTATCAGTTTTATTAAGCTTGGATTGTGGGTTGTTTCTATTACATTTAATTGTTCAAGAGCATTATTTCCTAAATAAATATATCTGCTAACATCAAGTTTTAGTGGAGTTGAGAGTTTTTGAATAATATTTGAATCATGCCCAATTACAAAATCGATTAAAACAGCCAATGATTCGGTACTAAGGGGAACTCTTTCCATATCAAGATGTTCAATAGAAGTTAAAAGTGATTGAATATTAAAAACATTTTTAAAAAAGTTATTATTCTTACTTTTTTAAAAGTGAAAAAAATGTTATTGTATATTTTAATTTTTCAATTTTAAGCTGAATTTTAAGACGTGGATCCAGGGTCTCCAAAAATGCGGATCCGGATCCGAAACCATGCATTTTAGATCCCAATTCCTA
>JAIELU010000057.1 GCA_019752775.1 Campylobacterales bacterium
AAGAGGTCTTCAGCAGTATCAGTGTACTTGTGTCAACTGTCAAGATTGAGCCTGGGCATTATCCTAAGTCTACAGAAGATAAAGTTGTTGTAATGGTAGGCGATGGGGTAAATGATAGTGTAGCTTTATCAAATGCTGATGTAGCTGTTGCCATGGGAAATTCAGCAGATGTTTCATTAGCTGTTTCTGATATTGTTTTGTTAAATTCTTCATTAAAATCTCTAATGGATGCTTTTATAATCTCTTCAAGAACATATAAATTTATAAAACAAAATTTATATTTATCTTTGATATATAATGCAATAACGATTCCTTTAGCAATGGCAGGATATGTAATTCCATTAATTGCTGCACTTTCAATGAGCTTAAGTTCATTAATGGTTGTATTAAACTCACTTAGAATAAAAATGAAATAGGAATAAAAATGATAAATGATACACTTTTTTTTATGTTAATAGTAGGAATTATAATTTCAGCAGGCATGTTATTTCTTTTTATTTGGGCCGCAAAAACGGGACAATTTGATGATTCAAGTAAAATGGTAAATGGATTATTATTTGATAGTGTTGATGACTTAAATGATGCAATTAATAAAGAAAAAAACCTCAAAGTTGCAAAAGAAGAAAAAATAAAAAGTGAAAAAGAGAAATCAAAAATAAATACAGAAGAAAACTAGTTAACTTTCATTAACTAGTTTTAAAAAATTATTTCATTGCAGCAATTTGTTTAGCTAAATCAGCAATGTCAGCGTCTGCTAATTTAACAGCTTGACCTTTCATAACAGCACCCATACCGTGAACATTTAAAGTTCCAGCTTTGTAACCATTTAATGCTTCAATAGTTTTAGCTTCTGGCCAACCTTGAATAATTAAAGATTTTCCTAAAGCAGCTTTTTCACCATTTGCACCATGACATGCAGCACATGCTGTAAAAGAAGCAGCTGATAAGTATGCTGCAGTTACAGCAACAAAGATTGATGTTAATACGATTTTTTTCATTTTTTTCCTTTAAATTTAAAAAAATATTCTAGCTTTTTTTTCTTTTTTTTTTACTTAATAACAAGTGGAAGTTTTACTGATAATTGTATATATTTTGTGAAAAGAAAAGAAGCCCTATTTTGCTAAGATAAAGGGAGTTTTTTATATAGTATATTTTTAAAAAAAGGTACAAAATTGAATCAAAAAAGAGTTTTAGATATAAAAAATTTAACTTTTTATTATAAAAAAGACAATCCAATTTATAAAGATTTTTCTTTAAAATTAAATAAAGGTGAACTTGTAACGATTTTTGGGAAAAGTGGAACAGGAAAAACTACCCTATTTGAATTAATTTTTGGAAGTTTAAAACCAATAAAAGGTTCTATTGAAAAATCAAAAATTGCTATGATTTTCCAAGATCCATATAACTCATTTCATCCAACATATTCAATTAAAGAGCAAATAAAAGATGTTGTAGGAAACATTTCTTCAAAAGAACTAACTGAATTTTTAGAAAAATTAACTTTAGAAGAAGATATTTTAAATAAAAAACCTTATGAGTTAAGTGGTGGACAGTTGCAAAGATGTTCTATTTTAAGAGCATTATTAATGAAACCAGATTTACTTTTGGTTGATGAACCAACATCAGCTTTAGATAATATCATAGCTTATGATGTGATGAAACTATTAATTACACTTTTAGATAAATGTGCCATTTTACTAATTACTCACGATTTAGACATGGCTTCATGGTGTAGCGATAAAATTATAAGATTGGAAGAAAATGCAAAAAAATAAAAAAGCACTCGTATTACTTAATATGGGTGGAGCTAGAAATAAAGCTGAATTAAAAATGTTTTTAACAAATATGTTTAATGATAAAAATATATTAACAATGAAAAGTAATCTTCTTAGAAAACTAATTGCTACTTTTATAGTAACTTCAAGACTTGATAGTGCATGGAAGAATTATGAAAAAATAGGAAATGAATCTCCTATAAATAAATTAACAGAAAAGTTAGTCCAAAAAGCAAATGAAAAAATAGAAGATTTTGTAACATATCAAGTTATGCGTTATACTCCGCCTTTTGCAAAAGATGTTATAAAACAAATGAAAAAAGATGAAATAACAGAGGTTATACTTTTACCACTTTATTCTCAATATTCAACTACGACTACAAAATCATCTTTAGAAGATTTTATCTATTTTGTAAATGATAATTTCAAAATACAAATAATTGAAACTTTTTACAAGAATCATTCTTTTAATGAGTGTATTTTAGATGAAATTATTTCAAAAACACAAAACCCAAGTGAATATAATCTTATTTTTTCAGCTCATGGTCTTCCTCAAAAAATAGTGGATGCAGGCGATCCTTATGAAAAACAAATGAATGAACATGTGAAAATATTGTCTGATAAATTGTCACAAAAAGGAATAATTTTCAAATCAATAAATTTAGCATATCAATCAAAAGTTGGACCATTAAAATGGCTTGAACCTTCACTTGAAAATATGTTAAAAAACTTTAAAAATGAAAATGTAATTATTTATCCAATAGCCTTTATTGTTGACAATTCAGAAACAGATTTTGAACTTGATATTGAATATAGAGAAATTGCCCATGAAATAGGAATAAAAGATTATAAAGTATGTAAATGTGTAAATGATAGTGATGAATTTATTGAAGCAATAAAGGATATTATTAAATAAATGTTTTTACTAAAAAAAATAATCTCAGCTTTTTTATTACCTATTCCAATAGGTTTATTTCTACTTCTTATATCTTTTATTTATTTGATGTTTAATTCATATAAAAAAGCCAAAATATTCTTATTTTTAGGCTTATCTTGGTTTTTATTTTTCTCTTTTCAACCAATTTCAAATGCACTCTTAGAACCATTGGAAAATACACATAAAGCTCTATTAGAAACCCAAAAGGTAAACTATATTTTAGTTTTAGGAAGTGGACATAAAAGTGATGAAAGTTTAAGTATCACTTCACAAGTAAAAATGGTAGGGATAAATAGATTAGTTGAGGGAATTAGACATTATAAAAATCTGGAAAATGCAAAATTAATAGTTTCAGGATATGGTTCAAATGATGAAAATTCTCATGCTTTTATGCAAGAAAGACTAGCAATATCTTTAGGTGTAAATCCAAATGATATTATAAAACTTGACACTCCCAAAGATACAAAAGAAGAGGCAATTGAAGCAAAAAAAATAGTTGGAAATAATAAATTTATTTTAGTTACAAGTGCTTCTCATATGAAAAGAGCCGTTTTATTGTTTCAAAAAGAGGGATTAGAAGTATTCCCAAGTCCAACAAATCATTTAGCATATAAAGATGATTCTTATTCAGCATATTTTTGTGCAAAAAATATAAGAAATAGTGAAACAGCAATTCATGAATATTTAGGCTTATTATATTCTTATCTTAAAAAAGAAATTTGATATTAAATTAATCCAATCTTTGATATTATTGCAACAAAGTTGCAAATAAAGGTTTTTAGTGGAATTAATAAATATTAGTAATCTGTTTTACAAATATCATAAAACAGATGTATTAGAAAATATAAATTTATCAATAAAAGATGATGATTTTCTAGCAATAATTGGTCCAAACGGTGGAGGAAAATCTACTTTACTAAAACTTATTTTAGGTTTATTAACTCCTCAAGAGGGAAAAATTGACAAAAAAATAAAAAATAATCAAGTAGGATATGTCCCTCAAAATACAAACTTAAACATAGATTTTCCAATAACAGCAATAGAAATAGTTTTAATGGGACATGTTAGTTCTAAGAAAAAATTATTTGGATATTCAAAGGAAGATGTAGCTTGTGCGATGGCTTCTTTAGCAAAAGTTAGTATGGCTGATTTTGCAAATTCAAAGATTGGTGATTTAAGTGGTGGTCAAAGACAAAGGGTTTTTATTGCCCGTGCATTATGTTCAAACCCGAAAATTATGCTTTTAGACGAACCAACTGCTAGTATTGATGTAAAAGGTCAAAGAGAGATTTATGAGTTGTTAAAAGAGCTTAATAAATCAATTTGTATTGTTGTAGTAAGTCACGATATTTCCGTTTTATTAAACTATGCAAAAAATGTTGCCCATATAAATAAAAATTTAGTTTATCACTCTTTAGAAAATCTTGAAAAAAATATAAATACACAAAATGAACATTTATGCGAAGTTGAACTTTTATCAGCTTTAGGAAAATCTCATATTTGTTGTGAACATACTCATTAAAGGCAAAAAATGTTAGAAATATTACAATATGATTTTATTCAAAATGCCTTAATTGCAGGAGTTTTAATATCAATTGCAGCTGGAATAATAGGTTCTTTAGTTGTCGTAAATAAAATTACTTTCTTAACAGGTGGAATCGCTCATAGTTCTTATGGAGGAATTGGTCTTGCTATTTATTTAGGAATTCCTGTACTTTTTGGAGCTACAGTTTTTGCAGTTTTAACAGCTATTCTAATCGCTATTATTACTCTAAAAAATAGAACAAGAATTGATGCGATTATTGGAATGATGTGGGCAAGTGGTATGGCTATTGGTATTATTTTTGTGGATTTAACTCCTGGTTATAATGTGGATTTAATGTCATATTTATTTGGTTCAATAATTGCTGTTTCAAAAGAAGATTTAATATATATGAGTATTTTAGATATTTTTATTATCTCAATAATTGTCTTTTTTTATAAACAAATTTTAGCAGTTTCATACGATAGTGAATTTGCAAGTTTAAGAGGTATAAATGTTAAGTTTTTTTATACACTAATCTTGATTTTAGCTGCACTTTGTGTGGTTGCTGCAATTAAAGCCGTGGGATTAATTTTGGTAATTGCACTTTTAACGATTCCCACTTATTTAGCTGAGAGTTTTTCATCAAAATTATCATCATCGAAATGTACGATTTTAAAGAACATTTGAAATGGGTTTACCTGGCCATTCTTCTTGTCCATTTCGAAGAATATTCTTTTTG
>JAIELU010000031.1 GCA_019752775.1 Campylobacterales bacterium
TAGATACATGAGTAGTTAAAAGTAAATTTGCACTTCCATTTTTTAATGGTTTTTGTAACATTGCTTCAATTGAAATTGAGTTATTTCCCAAAATTGTTGCAATTTTTGCTAAAGTTCCAGATTTGTCAGCAACTTCAAGTCTTAAATAATATTTAGTTTGAATATTATCTTTTGACATTAAAGTGATTTTTTCACCAGGTTGATTTTCAAAACCAAGCATTGGTGAACCTTTTCCTTTTCTAGCAATGTCAATAATGTTTGCTACAACAGCAGATGCCGTGGCATCTCCACCAGCTCCAGCTCCATAAAACATAGTTTCACCAACTTTATCTCCAACAACAGAGATACCATTCATAACACCATCAACTTTTGCAATCATTTTATCTTCAGGAATTAAAACAGGATGAACTCTTAATTCAATCTCATTTCCTACTTTTTTTGCTATACCTAATAATTTAATAGAATATTCAAACTCTTTTGCAAATTCAATATCTGCTTTTGAAATATTTTGAATTCCCTCAATTAAAATATCTTCAGGTTTAACATCAATTCCATAAGCAATAGAACCTAAAATTAGAAGTTTATGAGCCGCATCAAATCCACCAACATCAAATGTTGGATCTGATTCTGCATAACCTAAATCTTGAGCCTCTTTTAATATTTCATTATAATCAACACCATCATTTATCATTCTTGTTAACATATAGTTACAAGTTCCATTCATAATACCTTGAATAGATTTAATATGATTTGCACTTAATCCATCTCTTAACGCATTAATAATTGGAATTCCACCTGCAACTGCTGCTTCAAATTCAAAGGGAATATCACCTGCTAGTTCTTGAAGTTCATATCTATGATATGCCAAAAGAGCTTTATTAGCAGTAACCACTGCTTTACCTTTTAATAAAGCTTTTCTAACTATTTCATTTGGTTTATCAATTCCACCCATCAACTCAACAACCACATCAATAGAATCGTCATTTAAAACATCATCAATATTGTCTGTTAATTTAATATCAACATCTCTTAATTTATGTAAGTTTGAAACTACCCCAAGAGTTACTACAATTTCTTTACCAGCTCGTGCTGTTATAATATTTTTATTATCTCTTAAAATATTTGCAACACTGGCTCCAACTGTACCAACTCCGATTATTCCAACTCTTAACATATTATTTTCCTATTTCTCTAATGATTTTAAATATTTCTTTATATTTTTTGCAGCTTGTCTAATTCTTTTTTCATTTTCGATTAAAGCAATTCTCACATACTGGTCACCATAATGACCAAACCCAATACCAGGACTAACAGCCACATGCGCTTGGGTTAATAATTGTTTTGAGAATTCCATACTTCCTAAATGAAGAGCTACTTCTGGAATTTTTGCCCAAATAAACATTGAAGCATTTGGTTTATTCATTTTCCAACCAGCTTCTTCAAATACTTCAAGCATTAAATCTCTTCTTTTTCTATATTTTTCAACATGTTCAGCAACACAATCTTGTGGACCATCAAGAGCAACAGTAGCTGCAATTTGAATTGGAGTAAACATTCCATAATCAAGCCATGATTTAATTCTTTTTAAGGCACCAATTAGTTTTTCATTTCCAACAATACAACCTACTCTCCATCCTGCCATATTGTATGATTTACTTAAAGTAAAACATTCAACTGCAACATCTAAAGCACCTTCTGCTTGGAAAATTGAAGGAGTTTTATATCCATCAAATGTAATATCAGCATAAGCAATATCAGAGATAATATAAAATCTTTCTCTTTTTGCCATTGCTACTAATTTTACATAAAACTCAGGTGTAACAGTTGCACATGTAGGATTATGTGGGAAGTTTACAACAACAAATTTTACTTTTGGAATTGATTCATCTATTGTTTTTTGTAATCTTTGAAAGAAAACATCTACATCAACTTTAAACACATCATCAAATGCTAATTCAAATTTATGAACAGCCGCTCCATTTAACATAAATGCGTATGAATGAATAGGATAAGTTGGGTCTGGAACGACAGCTACATCTCCCACATTTACAATTGCTTGAACTAAGTGAACATAACCCTCTTTTGAACCCATTGTTGCACATATGTGTTTATTTGGGTCTAAAAAATCAACATCATATTTTCTTTTATACCAGTTGCTAATTGCAAGTCTTAATTTAAAAATACCAGCACTTACACTATAACCATGATTTTTTGGTTTTGCAGCAGCTTCGATTAATTTGTCTGTGATATGTTGAGGTGCTGGACCATCAGGATTTCCCATAGAAAAGTCAATTACATCTTCACCAGCTCTTCTAGCTTCCATTTTAATATTATTAACTTCCGCAAACACATAGTTTGGAAGTCTTTTCATTCTCTCAAATTCAATTTCTGGAAACACTATTTACTCCTTAGTAATATTAATTCCTTGCTTCATATTGGCAAGAGTGTATAAATCATCAATTTTAATATATTTTGTATTGTTAGGCACTTCAAGTCTTAAACTTTTATGCAAACTATTTTCGTCATAAATTCCAATTATATTTAAAGCTTCATCGTAAAAAACCACATTTGGATACCAAATATTACCACTTGCTGATTTTATTGTAATAACTTTTGCATTTGATATTTTAATCATATACGGTTTAAGTGTATTTTTTAAAGATAACTGCTTATTATTTATTAAATCTTCTGCTCTATAAATTGAAGAATTACTAGTGTCTATTGAATAACTCCAACTATAGTCACCCTCTCTTTTAATATCAACAATTCTACAATTTATTGATTGTAGTTCTTGTGATAATCTGAGAGGGCTTATGGCGGCTGCGGTTTTTACCTGAATAGTCCATTTTAGGTTATTATTAACAACTATTTCTTCTTTTATAACAAAATTGTGTTGCCCTAAAGCTTTTAAAATATCAGTAAGATTTTTTGATGATTTTTTAGGATATTTATTAACATTAAATGTAATAGTGACATTTTGAGTCGAGGGAAAGTTTAGTTTTAATACGCCGTTATTCGATAATTCTTGAATAATTTTAGTGTAATCAATCTGATTATTTGTATAAAAGTTATCTTCATTGCTAAAAATATGTGTAATTAGATTTTTGTGAGTGTTATAATCACTATTTCCTAATAAGTCTTTTACTTTCATATCTAAGTTTGCACTTAACAGTAATACATTTAATGCAATTATTAAAATCAGATTTCTTATCACAGTGTTCTCTTCTTTTATCTTTTTAAGTTATAAATCAAAATACCAGCAGCTACTGAAACATTTAAAGAATCAAATTCATGCTCCATAGCAATTGAAACTTTTAAATCTAGTTTTTTTGCAACTTTTGGAGAAATTCCAGTTCCTTCACTTCCTAAGAATAGAGCTACTTTGTCAGATTTTTCAATTTTCCCATATTTTTTTAAATCAATCCCATCTGTTGTTGCACCAATTAGTGTAAAACCAGCATCGATTAATTCACTTGCTAAATCAACTGATCTTGGATGTATTGAAAATGGTAAATCAAGTAAAGCGCCTGAACTTGTTCTTAAAATTCCTGAATCATTTACAGTTTTAATATCAGCTGCAATTAATCCTTCAATTCCTAAAGAATAAGCAGTTCTAGCAATTGCTCCAATATTTCCAACATCAGTTACACCATCTAATACAAGAATAAAATTCATTTTTTTGAATTCTTTAATATCTGTATATTCAGCATGTGTTAGTTTTAAAATGAAACCTTGGTGGTTCCCGCCTTTTGCTAATGCTTGAGCTTTTTGATTATCTACTTTGTAGATTTTTTTGTCAAGTTTTGCAAATCTTGTAAAAAGTTTTGAATCAATTTCTTTTGAAAGAAAAATTTCTTCAATTAAATGAGGGTGTTTTTCAAGTACATAAAGTACGATTTGTTTTCCATATATTATCATTCGGGGATTATATCTAAAAAATGTTATAAAACTCTTTTGTTTTTTGAGAAAGTATTTACTAAAAAATTAATTTTCTAAAAGTTTTTGATACACATCTTTTATAGATTGTCCTGTCATTTTTGCTATTAGTTTAGCTTTTATTTTTGGAGCAATATCTAAAGATAAAATATCATCTAAATCAAGGTTAAAACCAACAGTTTCTTTCGGTTCTATAATTACAACCCATTCGCCTCTAATGTTTATATCTTTAAATTCACTAAATAAATTTAAACTTGAATCTTTATAGGTTTTTTGGTGTAATTTACTTATTTCTTTTGCTAAAAATATTGTTCTATTTGCATCTTTTATACTTAACTCTTCAAGTAGTTTTAAAAGTCTGTGTGGTGATTCATAAAGAATTGCTAGTTTATCATCATTTAATGCATCATTTAATTTTGAAGCACGACTTGTACCTTTGTGGTCTAAAAAACCATAAAAAGAAAAAGTAGTATGAGGAAATCCACTCATGGCATAAGCTGTTAAAATTGCATTTGCACCAGGAAGTACATCATATGTAATTTCATTTTGTATGCAAAATTCTACAAGCGAAGCACCAGGATCACTAACGCAAGGCATTCCAGCATCACTTACATAAACAACATTTTTAGTAAAAGTTTCTTTTGTTAAAGATTGTAAAATATTATTCTCGTTATGAGAATGAAAAGATTTAAATTCTTTGTTAGAAAAGTCTAGGTTTTGTTTTTCACCTAAAAGATTTAGAAGTTTTTTTGTGACTCTAGTATCTTCACAAAAAATAAGTTCCGCCTCTTCAAGGATTCTTAAAGACCTTATTGAAATATCTTCAAGATTTCCTATTGGAGTTGGACCTAAGCACAGCACAATAGAGTACTATTTAGCCATGTTATATTTAGCTTTGAATTTCTCAACTCTACCAGCAGCATCAACAAGTTTTTGCTCACCTGTAAAGAATGGGTGACAAGATGAACAAATGTCAATTCTTAAAGACTCAA
>JAIELU010000209.1 GCA_019752775.1 Campylobacterales bacterium
GATAGAAACGAAGAAAACGCTATCGTTGTTCACGGAACTATGGTAATGGTAAGACTAAGCTCTATGATGGAAGTTGGTGGTTGGGGAACTGATACTATTGTTGAAGATAGCGAATTAGGTCTTAGACTATTTGAAGCTGGATACATAGCTCACTATACAAATAGAAGATATGGATATGGACTGCTTCCTGATACATTTGAAGCATTTAAAACTCAAAGACATAGATGGGCGTATGGAGCAATTCAAATTCTTAAAAAACACTGGAGAGAATTTACTCCATCTGCAAAAAAACTTGAATCTAGACAAAAAACTAAATTTGTCGCGGGTTGGTTTTTCTGGTTAAGTGATGCGATGGGTCCTGTCATGGCTGTTATGAATATTATTTGGGTTCCTGTTATTATTTTTGTTGGAGTTACAATTCCTACAATTCCATTAACGATTCCAATTATTACAGCTTTCTTAGTAAATATTTTACATACATTTATTTTGTATAGAATGAAAGTAAGAGCTACTTTAAAAGATACAATTTTAAGTTCTATTGCTTCTATGAGCTTACAACTTATTATTTTTAAAGCTGTATTTGATGGATTTGTAAAAGATGGTTTACCATTTAAACGAACTCAAAAAGGTGGAAAAGCTAAAAAAAGTGATAATCCAGTAAAATATGAAACTATTTTAGCTATATTATTATTGATTGCATTTTTTGCTTTAATTTTTACAAACTTTACAGGAATTGTAGAAATTTATGTATTCGCAGCAACTATATTTATTCAAAGTATTCCTTACATCTCAGCTATTATAATGAGATATTTAGAACTAGCTTCTATCAAAAATCAAAAGCCTTAATTTAGGCTTTTGATATATAATTCTTTTTTTTCCTATATTTTTATTTATTGTTTCTAATAAGTAATATTATTGTTATATAATAACTATAAATACTTAGTTATGGAAAAATCATGCAAACAAAAAAACTAATCTCATATCTTACTTGTGAAAAATTCAACAACAACATATTTCAAATTATAGAAGAGCGATATAAATGTAATATTATAAAAGATGCAATTATTATAAATATAAAAGAAGATGAACAAATTATATTATTTAAATATGGTGTTTTTATTTGTTGGAATATTGAGTTTGAGAATATAAAGTTTTTCCTTGATTTCATAAAAGATTTACAAATAAATAGTTTTAGAAAACCTATAATTGAAGAATTTAATTATCTTTTTGATGATGAATTTAAAATAAACCTTGACACTATTTATCTAAGTGATTCCTCAACTACATCAAAAATTGCTATTTCTCAAGCATTAGCTCAAAATGTAAAACTACAACAATTTGAAGAAGAAGTGCAAACAACAATCGACAATAATTCACATATTCCTTTACAACTTTCAACAACAGGAAAAATAAAACTTACAAAAAAAGAGATTTCAAAAAAAATTGGTGAGCTATTTTTAGTAAAAACTAAAATAAATTTACACTACGATTTACTCGATACTCCTGAGTTTTTTTGGGAATATCCACAATATGAGAATCAATATGAGAAAATGGTGAAATATTTAGATATAAAATCAAGAGTAGAAGTTCTAAATAAAAAAGTAGAAATTATTCAAGAACTTTTACATGTTTTAAGTGATGAACAAAAACATAAATATTCATCATTTTTAGAGTGGATTATTATTATACTTATTGCTTTTGAAATAATTATAAATCTAAAAGACCATTACTTTAATTAGATTTTAAATCAGGAAAATTATCTCGTAAATTTTGCATGAATTCTACACTTGGGTCATGTTTAATTGTTCTATAATTCGCATTTTTTTCTAAAAACAAAGAATGCTTTTCAAAATTTTGATATTCATAATGACCAATTAAATACTCAATAGTTTTATATTTTTCTTTTAAATATTTAACTAACTCTATATTTGCTTTTAATTGCTCAGCTGTCAAAGATTTTTTATTTCCACCAACATTTTCAATTCCAATACTTGAAAGATTTAAGCCAATTACATGTCTTGCCATATAAGTTTCAGGCATTAATGAATATATTGTTCCATCAAAATCTACTAAAAACTGAGCTGAAACATTTAGATTTCCAGCATTTGTTATATCTTTTCTGTCTGTTAATAAAATTTCTGGATTTAATCTATTAAATGAGTCTTTTAAATCATCACATGCCGTATGATGAATTACTATTATTTTTGGAATGATATTTATATTTTTTACATCTGAACCATAGGAATTTTTTATATATTGTTTTGTTAAATCTACTCTATTTTGCGTAAATTCAATTGGCATTTGTTTTATCTCAATAGCATACGAATAAAAAGAAAAAATGAGGATTGTAATTAATGTTTTCATTTTGTATTGTAACAAATTATCTTTGGAAATTCCATTTGTAATTTAATCAAATAAAGTAATATAATAGAATATCAATAAAAAGGAAATAAATGCTAGATATAAAAGAGAAACTAAAAGATTTAGTTGAAACGGTAATGATTCCAGAAGTTGAAGATTATTTAGAAGATTTATCAAAACTTTTAGAGACACATTCACAAACACCAGATGATATGTTGGCAATACAAGAAATGGAATCTTTTTTGGTTGAACTTCAAAATATTTTAGCTGTTATTGAAGAAAATAAAACTCCTGATTCTGAGTATCAAAGAATATATGATTATATTATGCAAAATTTAGATGAGCATGAACATGGACACAATCTAAAAGAACAAGAAAATTAAAATTTACTTGTTTTCTAAATTTACTAAAGCTTCTTGAACTAACAATCGCCCTACTTCAAAATGGGCGTGTACAAACTTCTTAATATTCAAATCTTTTAATTGTGATTTTTCTTCTAATGATTCTATTTTTAATATAATATTTGCCTGAGCATGAAATTTTAAAACTGCCTCACAAATTAATCTTTTTATATGCGTATCACTCACAGTTATTATAATACTTGAAGCTTCATCAACTTTTAATGACTCTAAAACGGGTAATTTATCTAAGTGACCAAAATATGCCATATATCCTAATTTTCTTCCTAAAAGAACATGTCTTAAATCATCTGAGATAATTACAAAAGGAATTTTTCTCTCCTTTAAATCATGTGCAATTACTCTTCCTAAAATTGAAAAACCACAAATAACCACATGGTTTTTTACTTCAATTGGTGTAATTTTATCTGATTCATAAAACTCAACAACAAAATATGAAGCTAATTTATAAATATTATTTACTATAAATGGTGTTAAAATCATTGATAAAACAGAAACTAAAATTAAAAAACTAGTCATTTCATGGCTTAATAAATTACTACTTGAAGCCAACGCAAATACAGCAAAAGAAAATTCTCCAACTTGACAAAGGGCAAGTGCTGATTTTACAGCGGTACTTTTGTCTGATTTTCTTCTAATAATTACATAAATAACTAAAGCTTTTATAAGCATGATTGCCACAAATATTCCTAAAATAAGATGAACATTATGTAAAAAATATAAAGCATCTATTTTTGTTCCAACTGAAAAGAAAAAAGCTCCTAAAAGTAAATCTTTATAACTTGCAATATCAGATTCAACTTTTACACTAAAGTTTGTATCAGAAATAATCATACCTGCTATAAAAGCTCCCAAAGAGTAAGTAAATCCCATTTCATGAGCTAAAAGTGAAGTTCCAATTACAATTGATAAAACAGACCCTAAAAACAATTCTTCAATTCTTGTATTTGAAGCAAATTTCAAAAGCCAAGAGATAAGTTTTTTTCCAATTGTAAACATAAAAACTATAATTATAAGAGCTGAAACAAAAGTTTTTGTTAGAACTTCGCTAATAGATAAAGTATCATTTGTTAAAAATGTAATAAGCAACAAAATAGGAATAACCGCTAAATCTTGAAATATCAAAATTGCAGTTGATTTTTCACCATAAGGAGTGTGAATATCTTTTGATTGTTTTAAATATGTCAAAACAATCGCAGTTGAAGATAAAGAAAAAGCCAATGAAACAATAAGTGAAACTTCAATACTCAAAGAAAAAATGAAAAAAGCAACCAAATAAATCAAAATTGCGCTAATACTTACTTGTAAAAAACCATTTAATAAAAGTATTTCTTTCATTTTTTTGATTTTATCAAAACTCATTTCAAGTCCGATCGTAAACATCAAAAATACTATTCCAAACTCTGCGATTAAGTCTAAAGAGTGAATATCAATACTTGAAAAATTAAAAAAATAACTAATCAAAGTTCCTGTTATTATATAGCCAATGATGTGAGAAATTCTAAATTTTTTGAAAAAAATATTTAAAATTGTGGCGATTGTTATACTCAAAAATAATGTAAATAAAATGTGTTCCATCGAGCTTCTTTCTTTTTATGTGTGTAAATATTATATCAAATTATGATTGTTTATTTTATGATTAAGTGTATATATTTTATTCATTAAATAAATTAAGATTTTTTGCTATAATTGCGACAAAGGATTAATATGAAAAAAACATTCCAACTAATAGTTGCAAATAAAAATAAAGATAGACAAGTTGAATCTATCAAAAATGATGTAAGAAAATATATCAAAAGAGAAAGAACAAAAAGATTACCAGAAAATTGTAATTACTGGAATTTTGATTGTAAATTTGGTAAAACACAAGAAGAAGCTACTGAAATCAGATTTGTAGATATTACAAAATCAATAGATATTGCTGCTAGTGAAAATCTTGAAAGTTTTTATTTAGAGTTAGTAGCTCGAGCTGAATTTAGAAAACCAAAAGAAAAAAATCAAGAAAATGACGAAGAAGAAGAGTTAGAAGATTAATTTTCTTCTAACTACAAAAATTCCATTCTTAACTTACCTTAT
>JAIELU010000254.1 GCA_019752775.1 Campylobacterales bacterium
CCTACTATCATTCTAGCTAGTGGTCCAACTTCCATTCTTTGGTCATCATATAATGGTGATTTAATCCAAGAATATTTTTTAGTTGTATCAAGATAAGCAATATTGTCTTCTTTTTTACCAAAACCAGTATATGCAGGTTTTGTAACACCCTCAAATGGATGTAAATTTGTATTACCTTCATACCAAGCATGAGTAACATCTTCTGTAATTTTTGTTTGGTCAATATCAAATACTTTTGTTAAATCCCTATTTTTCACAATTCCAGATGGGAATAATTTAGAAGATTCATAAAAAGGTAAATCATCAAGATTAAATCCACCATAACACATATAGTTTCCGATTCCTCCACCAATTCCTTCTAAAGCTTCATCAGCATACATAGTTCCTGCCATATAAACATCTGGTAAATAAGCTTCTTTTACAAACTTCTGACCTCTTTTTAAAATTTGTTTAAATTGAGCAATTCTTGCAGGATTTTTAATATCTTGAACACATGTAACTCCACCTACAACAAATGATTGTGGGTGTGGATTTTTCCCACCAAAAATAGCCATCATTTTTGCTAATTCTCTTTGTAATTCTAAAGCATCTAAATAATGAGAAAGACCTATTAAGTTTTGTTCAGCAGTTAATTTAAAACCTTTTGAACCCCAATAGGCATTTCCAAAAATTCCAAGCCTTCCTTGTTTTACATATTTTGTAACTCTTTCTTGAACAGCTGTATACACATCTTCGTTTGCATTCCATGGTCTATGTCCTGAAAGAGCCGCCCATTTTTGAGCTTCAATTACAGTTTTTTTAGGATCTGCTTCTAAAGCTTTTGTAATATCAACCCAGTCAAGTGCATGTAAATGATAAAAGTGAACAATATGATCATGTAAATATAAAGCACCTTGAATAAGATTTCTTACTAATCTTGCATTTTTTGGAATAGTAATTTTAAATGCATGTTCAACTGCTTCAATACTTCTTTGATAGTGAGTTCCTGTACAAACTCCACAAATTCTCATTGCTAATAAACCGCAATCTCTTGGGTCTCTTCCTTTTAAAATCTCTTCAATTCCTCTAAACATAGTCGAAGAAGAAAAAGCATCTACTACAACATTATTTTCATCTATGATTGCTTCGATTCTAAGATGTCCTTCTATCCTTGTAATTGGATCTATTACTAAGTGTTTGTTTGCCATTATTTTTCTTCCCCTTCATTTGATTTTTTTCCTGCAACTGCTGATGCTATTGCATGAACTCCAATACCAACTGCAGTTGCAGTTAATAAACCTAAACCAAACTCATCAACAGTTTTTTCAACACCACCCGTTGGTGCTTTGATTTTTGCATTTGCCATTGGTCTTTCATAAGCATATTTATCCCAAAAATCAGGCTCAGAACATCCTATACAACCTCGTCCAACACCAATTGGCCAGTTTGTACCCTCGTTATATCTAATAATTGAACAGTTATTAAAAGTCATTGGACCTTTACAGCCAACTTTGTATAAACAGAAGTTGTTTTTAGCTCCCTCATCTCCCCATTCTTCTACAAATTCACCAGCATCGAAGTGAGCTCTTCTTTCGCAGTTATCATGGATTCTATAACCAAATGCAAATTTAGGTCTTAAAAGTGAATCAAGTTCAGGAACTTGACCAGTTAATACATAATGTAAAACCACACCAACCATATTTGCGGGATTTGCAGGACATGCTGGAATATTAATAATTGGTTTACCTTTTACAATATCCATTACCCCAACAGCACCCGTTGGATTTGGAGCAGCGGCGGGGATTCCACCAAATGTTGCACAAGTTCCAACAGCCACAATAGCTGCTGCATCTTTTGCCATTCTTATTAAGTGATCATGGAAAGTTTCACCCATAGCGCCAATTGTTCCATATTGACCATTCATAGCCATAGGAATTGCACCCTCAACAAAAAGTAAATATTTACCTTTATAAAGATGAGCCGCTTCTTCTAGTTGTCTATCCGCATCATGTCCAGCACATGCTTGAAGAGTTTCGTGATACTCTAAACTTAATACATCAAATAATAAGTCATCAACAGTTGGAGCAGAACTTCTTAAAAGTGCTTCTGAATTTCCAGCACAGTCTTGTAACTCAATCCAAATAACTGGAACTCTATTCATAAGTTCAGTAGCTTCAGCAACAAGTGGAGCAAACATAGGAGGTAACATAAGTGTAGCAGTTGTAGCACTAACCCACTTCATAAAATCTCTTCTATTTACACCTTCACTCTCTATTACATCCATTAAATCAACATCTTTAAGTGCTGGTTGCGCTTTTAATATTGATAAACGACTTTTAACTTTTTCAAATAATGAGTTATAGTATTCTTCACCCTTATTTGTTTCAATTCTTCCTGATTTTTGTGTAAAAACTTTTTTTACCATCTCTTGCGAATCAATCATATACTTCTCCCTTATAAAAATGAATGTTCATTTACTTAATTGTAAAATATCTGCATAAAACTTATTCTTTTCTTAAGTGAATACTCTAGAGAATAGCATTAATATAGCTTTACAGCTATTTGTTTTATATGGCTTCAATAATCATGTGATTTTATGGTATTTATTATTATATTAGTTCTAAAAGTATATAAGTGAAATGAAAATTAATTATTTTTTTATATTGTTACAAATATACACTTTTTTTATGAATAGTCATTTGCTAATGAGTAGTACAAACCGAACAAACATCAAAACTTCTTAACACTATTTTAGCAATTTCAATACTTGGTGAACCAACAATTGCTTTTTGTGCTATTCCTTTTTGAGTTTTATTTTTTGGACCTAAATTCCAAACGGTTGGAGTTATTACATCATAAGATTTAATTAAGCCTTTTTCTATACTTATATTATGTAATAAAGAACCTCTACAAGCTTCTATAACAGCTATTGCTTTTGCATTTTCTACATCTTTTAATGAATATTTTGGCTTTATATATGAAAGTTCTGAAATGTCAATTTGTGATATTAAAGTATTTGTTTCAAAAAGCAAAAATGCCATTTCATCCATTCTTGCCATTACTCTTGTAAAAACTGAATCTTCAAAAGATTTATGTATATCTTTTATAAATTTTCGATTTGAAATAATTGCCCGTGAGAGTGGACCTGTTTCAAAAAAACTTTCATCATAAGATACAGATTTTGACCAAGTATGTTTTTGGGAATTGTTTTCTTCTTTATTTATAGAAAAAGAGTAACTACTATCTTCTACTATTTTTGAAAAATCCAATTTATTAACTAATCTTTGTTTTATTTTTCCTCTTTTAAATAAACTTGATTCCCCTAAAGTTATAAATCTATTATGAGATTTTCCATAAATTTCAAGTGAATATTTAAATGATAAATTTTTAAAATATTTTAAATCAGCACCCAAATTTTCTAAATTATCCACACTTTCATAAGTCAAATAATTTTCTAAACTAACTCCACTAATAGATTTCTCAAAAAAACTAATTGTTGTTTGTAGATAGTTTTGCATCATTATTAAATCAAGTTTTGTAGGATCACTCATCACTCCACCTGGAAGCATATATGAAGTATGTGGCCATTGTCCACCAATTATTGCTAAAGCTTTTATCGTTTCACTGGCACTTTTTTGAGCTTCCATCCATCGTGAGCCTTTTATTGGTGCATAAATTCCTAAATTATTTGAATCTAGTTTTATAATATCAGGAAGAATAAACATATAAAACCATTTTAAATGCGAATCAATTATCTCAATATTTAAACCAATTTCTCTTAATAGTTTTGCTTTTTGTGTGATTTGTAATTTTTCATTTATATTTTCATAGATATTTTCCAAAGCATCAACTGTTGCTTTTAAGTGCGCTTGTCCACAAATTCCACAAATTCTTGGAGTATAAACCAAAGCATCTAAAGGTGATTTTCCCTCTAAAATATATTCAAAACCTCTAAAATTTAGAAAATCAATTCTAGCATCACTTACTTTTTGATTACTCCAAGTACAATGAAGTTTTGCTTCACCTTCGATTCTTTCAACTAAATCTATTGTTTTCACTATTACTCCATCAATTTTTTATGAAGTCTGTCAATTCTAAAAGTTTTTGCAACTCCTGTCATACTTAAATATGCTCTTTTTGAAATTCCTAAAGGAACTTCATGTGGTATTCCTATATTTTTTTTAGTTTCTAACATATCATTTCTTGGAAAATCCATTTCTGTACATCCAATACAAGGCATTCCAACTCTTGTTTTTGAACTAATATCATTCCATAAAATTTTATTACAAGAACTATGAGTCATAGGACCTCGACAACCTTGATCATAAAATAAACAGCCTTCTTTTTGCCCAAAACCACCCTCAACTTTCCATTCAAAATATTCATTTTTAGTACATCCATGATGAGCTAAAGAACCATAAAGTTCTATTGGTCGTCCAACTTCATCTAAAGCAATTTTTCCATAGGTTTTTAAAGTAAATAAAGTTTGTAAAATCCATTCAGGATGAACAGGACAACCAGTTAGATTTATAATTTTATGTTTTAGGTTTTCTAAAATATCTTTATTAATAGCTTCATTAATACTACAAATATCATCATTTTGAACAAATTTTGAATGAACTCCGCCATAAGATGCACAAGAACCAACAGCTATTATATAGTTTGTTTTTGATGCTAATTTATTTAGATGATTAAAGGTTGAATCGTCGCAAATTGTGAAAAAATCTTTATTCGAAGAAATAGAACCCTCAATTAATAAAAAATCAATTTTTTCTTCTTGATTTGATATATCCTCAAGAGATTTATCAATAGTCAAACTTGGATGATAAATAAAATCAA
>JAIELU010000025.1 GCA_019752775.1 Campylobacterales bacterium
ACCAAAATCAAACAGAGAATTAACAAAAAATGAAACAATTGATGCAATTGAGTCTATTTTAAATCAAAGCGTTCATAGTGAACAAATTGCAGCATTTTTGTTGGGTTGGCGGGTTAGACTTGAAACGGTTGAGGAGTTAAAAACAACACTAGAAGTTTGTAATAAATATATAAAAAGAGTAAAAATACCAAACTCAATAGAACTAGGTTATCCCTTTGATGGAAAAGCTGATAATCCTTATTTATTACCATTGATTTCTAAATATCTTAAAAAATTTGATTTAAATCTTGTTGTAAGTGGTGATGAAATACAACCTGCAAAAAATGGTTTGACGATAAAACAACTTTATGAAAATATAGAATTTGATGATAATATTTTTTATTTTGATAGGGCTGATTATTTTAAAGAATTAAGTGATTTAACAAAAATAAGAAATATTTTAGGGCTAAGAACAGCTTTTAATACAGTAGAAAAACTATTAAATCCAGGAACTTCTGACTATGCTGTAAATGCAGCTTTTCATAAACCTTATGTTGCTAAATATAATCATCTTTTTGGTGAAAACTACAAAAATTTAATAATTGTAAAAGGGAATGAAGGAACTCCTGAGATTTTTTCAAAGTGTAAATATTGGCAAACAATTGATGGAAAAATTAGTGAATATATAATCGACCCTGAATATTTTGGAATAAACTACAAAAAATCAACAGATATAATCCCACCTGAAGAGTCATTAAATATGACAAGAAATCCAAGTGATGAACTAGAAAAATTAGCAAAACTAAACGCTGCAATGTTTTTAATAGCTGCTCAAAAAGCAGATGATATTAAAACAGCTTTTGAAATGATTGAATAATAGCTTTTATTATAGTTTAGATACTATTATATAAAATAAATATCCAAGGTTATAGTTTTGTCGATGTTTCAAAAATCAGTTTTAAATAGTATCAAACAAGATGAAAGTAAAGTTGCTCTACGATGGGCTGAATATCAAAAGTTTTTAGCAAAAGTTGATTATATAAAAACAGTAAAAGAAGAAAAATATCAAGATGGATTTTTAAAAGATATTTTTGAAAACTGTTTGGGTTATACTCTTGATATGACAGACCCTTCAAACTTCAATTTGGAGCGAGAAAAGAAAAATGAAACAGACGGCAAAAAAGCCGATGGCGTGATTTATGTAGATAAAAAAATAGTTGGTGTAATAGAGCTAAAAGCACAAGATACAAAAAACCTTGATAAGATAGAAACGCAAGCTTTTAATTATCACGCTTCACACTCAAACTCAAAATATATTATTATCTCAAATTTTGATGAACTTAGATTTTATATTGATAAGAAAACTGCTTATGAGAAGTTTTCTCTTTTTAATCTAACTTATGAAGAGTTCAAAAAGCTTCATCTTCTAATCTCTTATGAAAGTATCAAAGATGATATTCCTTTAAAACTAAAAGAAAAAACAGCAAACTTTGAACAAAATATTTCAAAAGAACTATACAAGGATTTCTCTATTTTTAGAAATCATCTTTTTGAAAATATAGTGAAAAATAATGACCTTGATAAATCAATACTTCTAAGACTCACTCAAAAGCTATGCGATAGAATCATATTTATTTTATTCGCAGAAGATAGAGGACTTTTAACAGCAAATACAATCAATGAAATAAGACAAAGACATAGTCAAGATGGTTTTGGTGATAGAAGTATGTATGACTATTATAAACTATATTTCAATGCTATCAATGAGGGAAATGAAAGACTACAAATACCTAAATACAACGGTGGATTATTTTTAGAAGATGAAATCTTAGATAGTTTAAAAATAGATGATAGTTTCCTTGATATGGAAGCTCAAAAACTTAGTGATTATGATTTTGCAAGTGAAATATCTGTAAATATCTTAGGACATATTTTTGAACAAAGTTTAACAGACCTTGAAGAAATCCAATCAAATATAGATAATACAGATTTTGATAAAACAAAATCAAAAAGAAAAAAAGATGGTGTATTTTACACTCCTGAATATATCACAAAATATATAGTAGAAAATACTTTGGGCAAAATGTGTAATGACAAAAGAGAAGAGTTAATCTTATCAAATGTAACAGCTCCCTCAAATCCAAAGAAACTTTCTAAAACAGAACAACAAACAAAAGAGAATTTAGAGATTTATAAAGATTGGCTTTTTAATCTAAAAATCCTTGACCCAGCTTGTGGAAGTGGTGCTTTTTTAAATCAAGCTTTGGAATACTTGATAAAAGAGCATAAACAACTTCAAAATGATTTAGCTCTTATTGGAGATTTATTTTCATCTTATGCAGTTGAAGAGAGTGTTTTAGAACATAATCTTTATGGTGTAGATATAAATGAAGATGCAGTTGAAATAGCAAAACTTTCTTTGTGGCTTAGAACTGCTCAAAAAGGAAGAACTTTAACAAATTTGAATGATAAAATAATCTGTGCAAATTCACTTCTTGAAATGCCATTTGAAGAAAATAGTTTTGATGTTGTGATTGGAAATCCTCCTTATGTAAGAGTTCAAGGGCTTAAAAGTAACTATGAAAAAGAAGCAAAATTATATGAACAAAAATATGTAAGTGCTACTGGAAAATATGATTTATATGCTCTGTTTTTAGAAATGAGTTTTAAGATGCTAAATCAAAAAGGAAAACTAAGTTATATTTTACCTCATAAATTTTTAGTAATTGATGCTGGAATAGGATTAAGGGGCTTTTTAGCTGAAAATCAAGCGGTAGAAAATTTACTTCATTTTGGTAGTGAAATGGTTTTTGAAGACGCTTCAACTTATACTTGTATTGTAAAGCTTTCTCACAATAATCAAGAAATAAAATTTAAATATATAAAACCAATAAATATTTTTGATAAATGTGAATGGGATAAAATATCTTATAATGAATTAACTAATGATACTTGGAATCTAAAAAATAATGATATTACAAATATTATAAACAAAATTAAATCATTTCCTAAAAAATTTAAAAATATTTTTTCTGATAGTTTTAAAGGTGTCGATATTACTATGGGTGATGATGTTTTTATGATGAATGGAGTTTTTGAAGAAGATTTTTTCTTAGGATATTCTAATAGATTAGAATTAGAAGTTAAATTAGAAAAAGAAATTTTAAAGCCTTTGTTAAAAGGACAAGATATAAAAAAATATAATCAGTTAAAAACTAATTGGTATGTTATATATCCGCATTATTTAGATGAAAACAATAATACAAAGCCATATACTGAAACTGAATTATTAAATAAATTTCCTTTAGTTTATAAATATTTATTAAATTTTAAAGATGAATTTATTGAAAAAAAGAAGAAATATAAAACAAATCCTGAATACTGGTATAGTTTACATAGAGCAAGAAATATTAATAACTTTGAAACAATAAAACTCATAACACCTTTTATCTCAGAAGGTTCTAATTTTACCTTTGATGATAATAATTCATTTTTTAATGCCAATAATTATGGTTTAATAAAATATAAAGATGAAGAATTAAGTATTAAATTTTATTTAGCAATTTTAAATTCAAGTATAATTTGGTTTTTAATAAAAAATATTAGTTCAGAATTAAGAGGTGGATTTTTTCAATATTCTCCAACTTATTTAGAATTAATTTCTTTTCCTACAACAGATAATGAAAATATATTTATTCAGAAAGCTGATTTAATGCTTGAGTTAAATAAAAAATTACAAGAAACAAAACAAAACTTTCACAATGAATTAAAACTTGAAAAACTAACAAACAAACTACAAAAATTTGAAGAATTAGAGTTTGACGATTTTATAAAAGAATATACAAAATCAAAAAAAATAAAATTTGCTGACAAACTAGAAGAAAGAAATTTTAAAAATGAATGGAAAGCTCTTTTTGAAAATGACAAAAAAGAAGTTTTAGGAATCCAAAACCAAATCAATATTACAGATAAAGAAATCGACCAAATAGTTTATAAACTTTATAATTTGACAGAAGATGAAATTAAAATTGTGGAAGGGGGTATCATTATATGAGTAAGATAAAACAAAATTCATTATCTCAACAAATGGGAAATGTATACCATTATTATGTAGCTATAAAACTTTTATTAGAAAATAATAATTGGAGTAAATGTGAAGTAGAAAAACTAGGAGATATTGCATTAATAAATAAAAATAATAAACAAATTTTTAATATTGAAGTGAAGCATCATATAGAGAAAAATGAATTGAAAGTTTATGAAGAAGAATTTTTAAAAACTTTATCAAATTGGTTTGATATAAGAAATCTTTTTGATGAAAATACGAAATTAATTTTAATGACAACTTCAACTATATCAAAAGGTAATCCTCTTCAATATTGGAATTTATTTAATTCAAATAATAAATATAAAACTTTAAAAGAAAATCAAATTCAAAAAAATGGTGCTACTTATGTTAATATGATTAAATATTTTTATAAAATTAATAAAAATGTTGATGAATTGAAAGAATTATTATCAAAGTTTGATATTCAATATTCTTTATTTAATATATTAGAAATTAGAAATGAAATAAAAAAAACATCTCACTTTAGACTTTTTAAAGATGATGAAAAAAAGAAAAATAAAGTTATTGATGAATTATATGGTTTAATAGGTAGAGGTTTAGAAAACAAAGATAAATGGGAAAAATGGATATTATTGGGATTTATATGTTATGCATGGAGGTGAAAAACGTTTATTTAAAAATTTATGTAATGAATATGATGATGATCATTTATATCAAACTAAATTTGAAG
>JAIELU010000040.1 GCA_019752775.1 Campylobacterales bacterium
AATACAACTATTTATTGAATATGCAATTATATATAAAATACCCTAAAAATCAACAAATAACATGCACAAAAAGTGACGTATATCAAAATGCCTACAAACACATTAAATAAGATATTTTTGTAGATGTTACTATAAAAAACATTGGAAATTGAGATGCTTCTTAAATGAATTTTAAGTTTATGATATGCTTTTTATGTATGTTTAAGGTGGATAGAAAATTGCTACAAAGATAAGTTATAAAACAAGTTCAACAACCTGTACCTTATTGAATATGCTCCAAATCTCAACTCTATTTTGAACAAGCTTTCTGTTAGCAAAACTGCTCCAAAAGCAAGAAATTGTTGAACATTTAGAATGAGCTAATATACCAGCAGGGTAATTTATTGGCTCCTCTGATTTGTTATACATGATATCTTTCTTGCTTATATATCTGACTTAAACAATAATTTATATTTGTTCCAATTAATAAATGCTGTTTATCTTTTTTAGTATGTCCTATGCCTATTAATTCTCTATCATAAAATCCATTATTATTTTTTATAATTTTATAAATTCCACCTCCACTTATTCCAGTTTTTTTCGGTGGATTATTTTGAGTATAATTTTTATCCATTGAACCATGTCTTCCAAATTGAGCCACAACATTAATATTATGATTTAATGATAATGTATCATATACTGATTTTTCAACTGAACCACCATGATAATAGACAATTTCTGAATAAGTTATATTATTTTTGTTCTTACTTTTAGTTATAGGATATCCTGCAAAAGTAATGGTTATATCTGAAATAATAGAAGCAAATTGTTCTAAAATATTGTCACTAAAATTTGAATAATTATTTTTTAAATAATCATTACTCTTTTTAACATTATATTTTGTTAATAGTTCATTTGATTTTTTATATTTATCATTTAACGTAAAATCTATTGATAAATTAATCTTATTTTCTTGAAGTGGTGTAAAATCTATTAAGTTTGATTTTAATTCTTTTGACAATTTAAAAAAACTAAAATCAATAATATCATCGTCTCTTGATTCTCCTTCTTTTAAGTGAGAGTGATTATATACGCCACTTATTGGTTCAAATCCATTTTTTGTAGGAATATATAATTTCTTTTTTTCAATATAAAAATGATCAACAACATGAGAAGCAGTTAATAAATAGGTATTATCCCAAATATCAATTAATACACCCGTTGCAATTTGTTCGATATATTCTTGATTATAAATAAAAATTGGACAAAGTTCATCCCATTCATCTTGGAATTTAACTATTCCCAAATTTATTTCTCTACTAAATTATCAGGTATATATTCTCTACTAGAACACTTACGTCTTATAGATTTTACAAATTCTTTAAATAGTCTATTCTTATCAATATTTTCTTTTATCCCATAATTTTGTAGTGCTTGTTCTAATGCTTTTTTTATATCACTATCTAAATATTCAATAACTTCTTCTATATCAATATATGCCATTTTAAAATCCTTTTATATATATAACGTTTGACTTCACCGACAGTTCATCTGTTCGGTGCTAGGTTTTGTTGTGTGTATCACTCTTGAATGTCTAACTCACCTAGTAATCTATCAAAATCACTTTTATATGATTTATCTTGAATTACCTTGTATTTTTCAAATTCACTTATAGCAAATTCTTTGGCAATTTGTGCTGTAACTTTTCCGGCATTTTGTAAAATATCTCGTTCATTAAATTGTAAAAAAGCATTTAACTTTTGACTCCAATCTTTCATGGTCATTGGGATATTTCTTTCAGCTTGGTCTTCTGCATAATCAAGATACATAGTGACAATTCTATCAAGTGATTTTATCTCATTTTGAGCTAGATAATTTTTAGCAACTGTAACATCAGATTTTAATATCTTTCCATTTGGTGCTTTTTTCCAATTTGTAAGCCCCATAAACTCTTTTTTATGATTTGCTCTTTCAACTATGAGTTCAGAAGCTGTATGACCGTGAATTGCCCAATGTAGTTTATTTTGAACAGTAGCAAAAAACTCTTGTGTGGTTGGAGCTTGAAAATCATAATCCATAGCAGTTGCATATATATCTGTGATTTGTTGATAAAAGTTTCTTTCACTCTCTCTAATATCTCTTATTTCAAGAATTAAATCTTTGTAGTACTGAGGATTTAGATAACTACCATTTTTCAATCTTTCATTATCAAGCACATAACCACGAGTAGCATATTGTTTTAAAACTTGTGTCGCCCATCTTCTAAACTCTGTGGCTTTATTTGAGTTGATTCTATACCCTAATGAGATAATCACTTCTAAATTATAGTGGTTTGTATTGTAGTTTTTACCATCATTTGCAGTTATTAGGAATTTCCTAATAACTGAATTTTCTTCTAGTTCATGTGTTTTAAATATATTTTTTAGGTGCTCATTTACAGTTGCCACATTTATATCAAAAAGTTTAGCTATAAGTTTTTGAGTAAGCCATACAGTTTCATCTGCTACTTTTACTTCTATGGTATCTTGTCCGTTAGCAGTTGTAAATATTAAAAACTCTGCTGTTGAGTTTCTTATTGTTAGGTTTTTATTCATTATATATACTTCTTTAATTTATTTTTTATATTAATGGTTTTCAATAAAATTCTTATTCCAATATATATTAAGTTTTTTTATATGTTCGAATTCATAATGATTTCCAAAAGGAACTGCAATTAACTTATGGTATGACTCTTTTTTAATATAATTAACAATACAAATAAAAGATTTATTCTCTTCTTGTAAAGAAAAACTATTTCTATTTTTTGTTTCATAAAAAACTTTTAATGTTACTGCATCAGCTTCAATTTTACCGTGTTTTATTTTTTGTTTAGGATTAACTTTATTTTCTAATACCATGATTCTTTGTGTAACCTGAAATAATAAAGTCATTATCTCTTGTTTTGAAATATTTTTATTTTCAATTATTAATCTAGCATCAAAATGTTTTATATTATCTTCACTAATATCAGTTAAGTTTTCAACATACCAATTTTTATCATTAATGTCTGGAAAACGATAAAACTTATAGGAACTATAATCTAAATCTAAACTTCCTATTTCTGGAAATGTCATTAAAGAGTCTTTATCTAATATTGTATGCCATTTTGAAACATCGCTCTCTAATAATATATTTTTTAATTGTAAATCTTTGAATGTTATCATACCACCAAGACTATATGGATGAGTATAGTATATTAAATAATTCTCATAGCCATAATCACGATTAAAACATCGAAAAAGAATTTTTCCAATCAATACCGTAAGATATTTTATTTTATTTACATCATCTATATTTCTAATTGACAAATACAACTTTATTTGATTATCTTCCTCATATAAAGAATTTACAGTTGTATTTTCATTTCGTAAAAAAAGTTTTATTAATTCAAAAAATGTATTTTTATCTTTATCTTCTGACATAAATCCTGAATCAATTATATTATTTTCTATAATAAATTTAAAATAGCCAACAAATGCGCCACTTAAAATATCAATAAGTTTATTTTTCATTTCCTCTAATTGTGAAAAGCTTAACTCTTTTTGTATCGTTTCTCGTTCTTTATTATTATAAAAATAAACTAATTTATCGGGATAAATTTGTACTCCACCATGACTAATAGCATTTCTAAATTCAATATCAATATTTAATAAATTTGGGTAAGTCTTTAATAAAAGTTCTTCTAAATTTCTAAGTGTATCTTGAGCCACATAATTTTCCCCCTTTATATCTCCAATAATTGATGCTATACCTCTATAGAAATGACTTAAACAAAATTCCATTAATTGAGTTATGACAGGTAATGTATATATTTTAGTTTTTGTTTCCAAATCAAAACTAACATTGTTGAACTCTTTATATTGTTCTAAAATATTGTAGTAAGAATTTATCGAATGAAAAAATCTATCTTGATATAAATAAAATGATTTTATAAATTGTTCTCTATCTTTGTTGTATAAAATATTTAAATTGCTAAATACTTCATGTTCAACTTCTTTGTTGTAATATTTTTGTGGTTTACTAACTAAAAAATCATTTACGATTCCTAGTAATAATAGTGGAAAATCATTTTTAATCTCTAGTTCGTTTTTTATAAAATTTACTTTATCAGATACTTCAACTTTATTGTTTGATACACTATTATATTCAATAAATAAATTTGTCAATTTACACCTTTCCTTAATGTTTACATTATAACAAAATTAGATTTATAAGTTTATCTGCACACAACTATTTATTGAACATACATTATATACAAGATAGCCTGAAAATCAACAAATAGCATACATAAAAAATGTTGTATATTAAAACAGCGACAAACACCTTAAATAAGGTCTTTTTTAACATTTAGTTATAAAAAATATTGTAAATTGACATATTTTTTGAATTGATTTTAATCTTTTGATATGATTTTGATGTATATTTAATATCGATATTTAGACGATAATAGTACATAATGTATATATATTAAGGTGATATCATAATAAACCTGCAAAATGTTAAATATATTATGAGGAGTAATGTGGACAGAAAATTACTACAAAGATAAGTTATAAAACAAGTTCCACAACCTGTAGGTTTATGCAAAGGTTATTCAAAATTTTGTATTCTATAGTAAAAATTATTTTTGTCGAAGAGTTTTAAAACTTAAACAATTATCAAGGTTTTTACTGTTTTGCTGATACGAAATAAAATTTTAAATAATAAAATTAAATTTATTTTGCTGCGTAG
>JAIELU010000006.1 GCA_019752775.1 Campylobacterales bacterium
TAAATGTGTGATATTTTAAAGATTTAAAAAATATCTCACCAAATTCTAAATTTTATTTATTAAGTTTGTTCTGCTCATACAACACATAATTTTCCGTTTAGTTTAATTTTAATACTCTTTTAGCATTTTTATGAAATAAATTATCTAAAATCTCTTCTTTAAATCCCAACTCTAAAAAATCATCAATTGTTTGTTTCATTGGTCTAAATGGATATGAAGTTGCAAACAAAAGTTGTTCATTTAAAAAACTATTTGCAGCTTCTACAAAAAGTTTACTTCCTGGTTGAAACAAATACATATCAGGGACAACATTTACATTTTCATATCTAAATGCAACTCCAATAATTTCGTTTACAAAAGGATAACTCCCATGATAAACAACAATATTTAAATTTGGAAAATCCCTTGCAATTCTTCCAATAGCTGCTGGATTTGTATGTTCTAAATTTGGTGTTGTGGGACCTGACATAATAAATACAGGAAGTCCTAATTGTTGGCAAGCATCATAAACACCTAAAAAATCTTTATCATCTGCATGAACTGGTGGATTTCCAAATCCTGGTTCTACATTAATTCCTTTTAAATATAATTGTTTAGTTGAGCGCTCAATTTCATCAAGAGTAGCTTTTATACCATGTGTTTGAGGATCAACCGATGCAATTCCTATTAACTCTTTGTGTTGTTTTACTACATCATAAATAACATCATTTGAAACTGTAAGTGATGGAGTATCACGACCTACCACAACAGCAGATGTAATTCCACTCTCTTTTATATCATCGATAAATCCAGCAAGGGTAAAAGACCTAGTAAAATGTTCATCATTTTTTGATCCTACTCTTCTATTTAACCATTTGGCAGCCTCATAACCTGCAGTTCCAGGAGTTGAACCATAAAATTCACCCAAAAATGCAGGTCTACTTCTTAAATCAATAATCTCTTTGTTATAACTCATAATTTTCCCCACCTTTTAAATATAATACATAGTACCAAGTACTCTTGAAAGAATATTTCCCTCAAGTTCCGCAAATTGTGCTGTTCCTCTTTCTCTTGGTCTTGGAAGTTTTATCTCTAAATTTAAAGTGATTTTTCCCTCTTCAATTAAAACAACCCTATCTCCTAAAATCACAGCTTCTGAAACATCATGAGTTACAAGTAAAACTGTAAATTTATGCTCTTGCCAAATTCTTTCAATCAAGATTTGCATCTCAATTCTAGTAAGGGCATCTAATGCACCTAGAGGCTCATCAAGTAAAAGTAATCTTGGTTTATGAACCAATGTCCTTGCAAGTGCAACTCTTTGTTTTTGACCACCTGAAAGATTTGCTGGCCAATCATTAGCTTTATTTTCTAATCCTACTTCCTTTAATGCCTCAAGTGCTAAATCATAAGACTCTTTTGGTAAACCTAATGCAACATTTTGAATAACTGTTCGCCAAGGTAATAATCTTGAATCTTGAAACATAATTCTTGTATCAGAATGAACTTTTTCATTTACAACACCATCAAGTGTTATTTGTCCTGAACTTGCTTTTTCTAAACCAGCAAGTAATCTTAAAAATGTACTTTTCCCGCAACCACTACGTCCAACAACGCAGACAAATTCACCTGGATAAATTGTTAAATTTAAATCTTTTAATACTTGTGTATTTGTAAATTTTTTATTTATATTTTGACTTTCAATAAATATACCTTGTGAATTATTAAATAATGAATTTTTACTCATTTTTGATAACCTTTGTGCCATTTTAAAGTGTATCGCTCCAAAAATCCTGCAAGAATATCTGAGCTTTTCCCTAAAAATGCATATAATAAAATCCCTAAAACCATAATATCTGTTTGTAAAAACTCCCTTGCATTCATTGTCATATAACCAATTCCCACATTTGCAGCGATTGTTTCTGCAACAACTAGAAATAACCACATATATCCCAATGACATTCTTAATCCAACTAATATAGATGGCATTGCTCCTGGCAAAATCACTTCTTTAAATAATCCATATCGACTAAGTCCATAAACTTTCCCCATCTCAATTAAATCTTTATCAACAGATCTTAATCCGTGAAATGTATTTAAATATATGGGAAAAAATACAGCCATTGCAACTAAAAATATTTTGCTAACTTCTCCAATTCCAAACCATAAAATTACTAAAGGAACCAAAGCAAGAAGTGGTATGTTTCTAATCATCTGAATTGTAGAATCCAATAAATTCTGTGCAATTTTTGATAATCCTGTAATAAAACCAAGAAAAAAACCTATGCTTCCACCAATTAATAATCCTAAAACTGCTCTTTCTAAACTAGCTGAAAAGTGATGATACAATTCTCCACTTGCTGCTAGGGTAATTCCAGCATTTACAACATCTAATGGTGCTGGCATAATGCGAGTAGAGAGCCATCCGCTTTGGACTGCAATTTGCCAAACAACTACTATTAGAATAGGAATAAACCATGTAATCAAAAAATCTACACTATATAATCTAACTCTATTTAAGAAGTTAATCATTCTTTCCCTCATCACTTTGGGTTTCAACACTTCCAAATGGACCTGATTGTACATGCCCTGAAAGTTTCTCTTTTATTTTTCCAGGTAATAAAGGAAATAATAATTCTGCAACTCTAAATGACTCTTCTAAATGTGGATAACCTGAAAACACAAAAGTATCTATTCCTAAATCTGCATATTCATTAATTCTATCAAGAATAGTTTGAGGATCACCAACTAAAGCTGTTGCACAACCACCTCTTACAAGTCCAATACCAGCCCATAAATTTGGACTAATTTCTAAATCTTCTCTTGTTCTTGCTTTTCCACCTTTAGTTAATGCACTCATTAGTCTTTGACCTTCAGAGTCTAACTTTGTTAATGCATTTTGAGACGCTGTAATTTTTTCATCATCTAATTTACTGATAAGTTTTTCAGCTGCTTCCCAAGCCTCTTCTTGCGTTTCTCTCACTATTATATGAAGTCTAATTCCAAATCGAATAGTTCTTCCATAAATTGCCGCTTTTTGTTTTACATCTTCTATTTTTTCTTTTACAGCCTGTGGTGTTTCTCCCCAAGTTATATATAAATCAACTTTTTGAGCAGCTAATTCATGTGCTTTTTGTGATGAACCACCAAAAAATAGTGGTGGATGTGGTCTTTGAACTGGTGGATATAAAAGTTTTGAATTAACAGTTTTATAATGTTTACCATCAAAATTTACAACTTCTTTTTCATAACTTGCTTTTAATATATCTTTCCATAAATCAATAAATTCAGCAGCAGCTTCATACCTTTCATCAGAGTCTTGAAATAATCCATCTCCTTCTAATTCATCCTTATCTCCACCAGCAACTAAATTAAATGCAACTCTACCATTTGAAAATCTATCTAAAGTAGATGCAATTCTAGCAGCCAATGATGGCTGTAATAAACCAGGTCTAAGTGCAACTAAAAACTTTAATTTTTGAGTAACATTTATCAAACTTGAAGCAACTACAAAAGGATCTTCGCAAGATCTTCCTGTTGGAATTAAAACTCCATCAAAACCTAAAGTATCAGCTGCAATTGCAACTTGTTTAACATAATCATAATCTGATACCCTTGATTCTTTTTTTGAACCAAGGTATCTATTGTCCCCAAATGTAGGGATAAACCAAAATATATTTAATGACATTTTATTTCCTAATTATTTTTTTGTTCTGGTAGCCAAACTACACTTTTAATATCTATTTTTTTAGGAATAAGTTTTAAATCATAAAATGTATCAGCAATTTTTTGTTGCTCAGTTATAACTTTATCATTTAGATAACTAATACCATACCCACCTCTTGACAATGCTTTTTCAAGAGTAATTACATCTAATCCAGTAAGTGGAGCTAGTGCAAGTGCAACTTCTTTAGGTTTTGAGATAGCCCAATCATTAACTTTTTTTAACTCATCAAAAATAATAGCAACAACATCAGGTCTTTTTGCAGCATAACTCTCTTCAGCTAAATAAAATTGATGATTGTTTACAGTGTTTGTTCCATCTTTTAAAACTTTTGATCCAATTGATGTTTCAGCAGCTGCTAAAAATGGATCCCAAATTACCCAAGCATCAACACTACCTCTCTCAAACGCAGCTCTTGCATCAGCAGGGGCAAGAAATACTGTTTCAACATCACTATATTTCAAACCTGCATTCTCTAAAGCTTTTACTAATAAATAATGTACATTTGAACCTTTATTTAATACAATTTTTTTACCTTTTAAATCTGCAACTGTTTTAATATTTGAATTAGCTGGAACTACGATTGCTTCACCTCTTGGTGCTGGCGGTTCGTATCCAATATATGTAATCTTTGCATTTGCAGCTTGTGCAAATATAGGTGGTGTTTCACCAACTGTTCCAAAATCAACACTACCTACATTTAGCCCCTCAAGTAATTGAGGACCTGCGGGAAATTCATTCCAAGTAACTTTCACTCCTAATGGTGCTAATCTTTTTTCTAACTCACCACTTGCTTTTAATAAAATCAGAGTTCCATATTTTTGATACCCTATTCTTAATACATCTTCTGTCTTTTTTGTACTTTCATTAGCAAAACCAATTGCTGGAATTAATAAAGATACAACTGCTAAATTTCTAATCTTTTTAAATATTTTTATCATTTTTTCTCTTTTTATATAACATTTGGTGCGGTGCGAATATTACATTTGCTTAAAATTAAGCTATAACCAACCTATGCCATAATATAACAAATTC
>JAIELU010000055.1 GCA_019752775.1 Campylobacterales bacterium
TTTTATTTTCCAAATAAGTATTGTATTTAAAAGACAAACAACAAAAAACTAACAGTGAATTACATGAAGAGAATTCATTTACGCAAAAATTTATCCCGGTTGCAAAGGGAAGCTTCCCAAAATTGTAAGAAATTATTTTGATTTAACTTTAGAAATATTAGAAAGAGTATTAATTAATGAAATGAGCGAGGATAACTAAGATGGAATTACAAGCTTTTTTAAATCTTGATGAGCAAGCTCAAAAGAATTATATTTTAAAATTAGATAATAATGAATTTACTGAATTTATCCAAAATGTTAAAAAAAAGAATTTAAGATTATCAATGACATTATCATCATTTAGACAATCAAATAAAAATATCAATAAAAAAGATGAAGAAAATAAACTACAATCAAGTTCAAAAGTAGAGCTTTATAAAATTAAAGACAATCCAGAACAACCAAGAAAAATATTTACTGAAGTACAAGTAAATGAAAAAATGGAAAGTATTAAAAGTAGGGGACTAATCACTCCAATTACTGTATTAAAAAAAGAAGATGCATTTATTCTTATAGCAGGGCAACTTAGATTAGAAGCATTTAAAAAATTAAATCAAGAAGAAAAAAACAATAATATAGATTCAGATAAAATGGTTTATTCAAAAATTGATATATTTATAAAAGATGATGAAAATTACAGTAATGACGATATGGCAATTGATTCTCTAATAGAGAACCTAAACAGAACAGACATGCACGTTGTAGATACAGCAATGGCTATAAAAAAGATATTAGAAAAAGAAAAAGTTTCTTATACTGAATTGAGCAGCATGTTGGGAAAATCTAAATTTTTTATATCATCATATATGGCTATAGCAAATACAGAAAAAGAATTTATAGATTATATATTAAAAAAAGATATAAAACAGCCAACAATTATATATTTAATTTTACAATTAGATAAATCTCTTGAAGAAAAGAAAAAATTAGTTGATATGTATTTAAATGGTGAAATTGTAAAAACTCAACTACAAGAAATGAAAAATGAACAAAATAGAAATCAAGCTTCAGAAGAGGGTAGAGGGGTACAAATCAAAAACAAACCAAATACTCAAAATAGTTTTTATAAAGATATTTTTTCATTTAAAAAAAGATTTGATATAAATAAATTTGAGAAATTAGATACAGAAGATAAATCTGTAGTAGAAGAGAAATTAAAACAAATAAAAGAACTTCAAGAGCAAATTACGAACTTGCTTGTTTGAAAATAGGGTAGAAAAATGAATAATATTCAAGTCAAGTAGAATGGAAGGATAATTTAAAAAAATTTGTTTGTTATTCCGAATAACAAACATTTTTTTATTTAATAGTGTAACAATTTTAAAGAGCTTATATGAGTAATATCGAAATATACAGTGATGGAGAAATCGAATTGAAAGTATCAAGCAATTTTAAAACATATAAAGAATATTTATAAAGATAATGAATTAGAACAATTCGAAACAGTTTCCATTTTAAAAATAGTTCAAAATGAAGGAAATAGGGAAGTTTAGTACCACTTTTCTCACTTAATCCACCCCAGTTCTTTACTTCTTTTTAGTAGCATTTGATATGTTACTAGTTGCTGTAATTAAAAAATCTTGTAAGATCTCTTCATCAATTTCTTTCATTGATCAAACTTTAAGAGATTGGAAAAATAATAGAAATAGATTTAATACTCAATTGAAAATGGATTTAAAAACTGGCGACCCCAAAATAAAGATTTGTCTACTTTTGTAAGTTGTGCTTCATCACAAATATTGTCCCAATTATCTCGAATAATATTTTGAAATATATCAAATATTTCAATAGCTTCTTTTTCTGAGAGTAAAAAGTGATGTGCAGCCATAAGACAAGTTTTTAGCTGACTATATCCATTATTGCCAATTATTTTCATTGCTTGAGTTGTTTCATTTCCAGTTCGTGCTTGGGGACAAATATCATATGCTGGAGTTAATGTTAAATCTTTTCCATCCCAAAAAGCAGCATGATTTCTAGCATGATCATCATTATTTCCACATAATATATTAAAGACCAATCTCTTAAAAAGCTCTTTTAAGTCTTTTTTTGGTTCTTTAAATCGCACTCTTATAATTTGAGCGAGTTCTTCATAACTAGCATATCGTGCTGTCATTTCACTTAAACCAAAAAGAGTTAAAGCAGAAACCATTGACTTACGTGTCCATCCAGATTCAACTTTAATTCTATCAAATCTTTCAATGAGTATTACATCTTTTCCAGAGGCTTGAACTAATTTTACAGGAGCAACTGTTAATCCACAAAGAGAAGCTAATCTCATTGCAATATATTCAACTTTTACAACACTATATGTATCATTACTAGCTGAAAATTTAGCAATATATTTTAAATCAGTATGTTCAATTAATGCTTTTGGTCTTGCTCCTCCTATTGAACTTCCATGATATAAAGCTTGATCTAAATCAGCAAATAGTGGAATTCCATTTTCTACACGTTTTGCAGATTCTAATAACTCTTCTAAAGTTGCATTTTGAGCTGATCTTGGAATATACTCTTTGGGAGAATACTGAAAATCTAAAGAACCAATACGATCTGAACCAGATTCGAGTAAATAGGTTATTTCATCTAAACTAGCTGTATCAGTATCAATGCCATTAAGTCCCATTTTACGATTTATAATTACTCTTCTTCCCCATGCATCAGGAGCAGCATCTCTAATGGAATTTGGCATATTTAATCCATTAAGAAGTGGTAAGATTCCTGATTGTAGTGGAAGCTCAGGTTCGTAAATAGAAATTGCATCAGATCGTTCAAGATAACTTTTACCATAGTTAAAAGTAATATATTTCCCATCTACTTCAAGTTTTCCAGCAACAACTGGTTCATTTTTTCCAGGAAGCCAAATCCAAACATAAGCCTCTTTGTAGTTTTGGTTAGAAGTTGTCATCTACAACCTTTCTTTGAGTTCTAATTCGTTGTGGTAAAAGTTCAATTTTACTTTGAATTAATTCTAAGTTATTAGAAAGCTGTTGTCTATCTTCTGTAAATAATGGCACTCCTACTATTGTTGCAACTTCAAATACAAGACCAATCGCAGTTTTCATATCACCATTTTCAATTCTTTGAAGCGTTTCTCTTGTAATTCCAGCACGTTCTGCCAAATTTGCTGAAGACCATTTTCTAGTTTTTCTGGCAAGTTTTATTTGTTGACCTATTAAAAAAGCAGTTTCTTGTGCATATTTTGAATAAACTCTATGTTTTACCATTTTACTAACCTAACTGCTTGCCATAGCAAGCAATAAATATATTTATGTTTATTGTATCATACATAATAATAATTTGTCAAAGTAAATAATTAAAAATACTGGAAACATTTAAATAGGCACTCTTAACTATAATTATATCAACCAAAAGTCATTTTGTACGAAACTTTAAGGGCTGAGTGTACGAATATTTTTAGCTCAAGCATTGAATTTCTGGAAACCAGTTTATTTTTCGCTAATTCTTAGAGTAGGGTATCCTAAAAAATATCCATAGCAACCTTCAACTTATCCTTATCAAAATGAGTATAAATTCTAGAAGTATTTATATCTGCATGACCTAAAGCTTCTTGAACTAAAACTAAATCTTTACTTTTCATATATAAAAGAGAAGCAAAGGTATGCCTTAAAAAATGAGGACCTTTTTTTGATTTATTAATATTAGCAGCGATAAGAATATTTTCCACAAGAGTATAAACATATGCTTGAGATAATTGTTCACCTTTTTGATTTGAAAATAATAAATTTACTCTAGGTCTTCTTGCTATCCAATCAACTAAATCATTTTTAATTACATCTTCTTTTATCATAGCAACTCTTGGTTTATTACCTTTGCCTTTTATTTGAATTACATAAATATCATCTTCTTTTACAAAATCTTTCATATTTAGCTTTAAAGCCTCTGTAACTCTTACCCCTGTATAGAGTATGATTTTTATAATTAAACGATTTCTAGCTGCTAATTTGGCTCCAAATGGATATATGTTTAATGATTCAATAAACTTATTAACTTCTTCTTTATTCATGAAAGAGGGCAGTTTAGTACCACTTTTCCCACTTAATCCACCCCAGTTTTTTAATTCAATGTCAAATCTATATAAATTTCCATTTTCTTCGCCATTTTGTTTGTCAATGTAACCAAAAAAAGTAATAAGTGCAATTCTGTAATTCTTTTTAGTGGCATCTGATAAAGTACTAGTTGCAGTAATTAAAAAATCTTGGAGAATCTCTTCATCAATCTCTTTCATTGATGCTGCTCCAAAAGTTACTAAGTAATGGTAGAGTTTTTCTAATGGTGTGTAATAAACATTAAGTCCATTCATTCCAATTTTTCTTAGCTCTTTTGCTGTTTTAGTTAAATCATCAATAGAACGAATATCATTTATTAAACTTTTGATTAAGATAGCCATTTGGGTTTGGTCAGTGATATTACTATTACTTAAAGAGGTTGTTTTATTCCTAACAAACCTTGTTAGCCAAAAAAGTAATGATTTTTCAAAAGTGCTTTCAAAATCCAATGGATATTTCATATATTCTCTTTTTTAATAATTTACTTATGAAAAGTATAATTTGCATATTATAACTTTTTTAATAAGAGAGTGATAAATTGTTGGATTAAATAAGGATGTTCTTCTGCGTATATTTATGCTGAAAGTTATAAGAAAAGTAAAAGAGT
>JAIELU010000203.1 GCA_019752775.1 Campylobacterales bacterium
TATAAAAGGTTCTGTTTATGAATATTCAGTAGAAAATGTTGTTCTTATGGATTACCATCATCAAGATTCCTTTGATTCTAACTCTTTAATATATGGAAAATGTAATAATACTTTTAAAGTATATGAGGATTTAATCTGTTACGAGTTAGAAAAAAATACTTTTTTAAAATTAATTGAATTAAATCAACAATTTAAAGATTATTTTTTAAAAGATTTAGTAAATAAAATTCAAACTTTAAAAAGTAAAGAATATACATCTGAACTTTCATCTTTTATGATTGCAAAAGTTGAAGATACACTTATACATGAAGCCTGTATTATAGATGAAGATACGAAATTAATAGATGCTATTCAAAAATCAATGGAATATAAAACATCAAGTATTATTGTCAAAAGAAAAACTGGTGAATATGGTATTATTACGGATTCATTACTTAAAACAAAAGTATTACTAGAAGGTAGAGATTTAAGTATTCCTGTAAAAAATATTGCAATATTTCCTCTTTTAACGGTTAATAATGATGATTATTTATTTGAAGCATTAACAGTATTAATTAAAAAAAATATAAAAAGAGTTGGTGTTACAAATAGCAAAGATGAAATGATAGGTATTTTAGAACAAATTGATGTTCTTTCACACTTTGCAAATCACACTTATATTGTTGATTCAAAAATCAAAAAATCAAAAAATTTAGAAGATTTAAAAGCTGCTAGTAAAGATTTGATAAATATTATAAGTAGTCTTCATGCAAAAGGTGTAAAAGTAAATCATATCTCAAATTTAATTGGTCAATTAAATACTAAAGTTTATCAAAAACTTTATGAATTAATTTTACCAGAAGAACTAAGAGATAATGCTTGTTTTATGGTTATGGGAAGTGAAGGAAGAAATGAACAAATCATAAAAACTGATCAAGATAATGCACTTGTTATCAAAGATGGAATTGAAGTTGAACAATACAGATTTTACATGAATGAAATCACGAAAAACTTAATTGATTTTGGTTATCCAATATGTGAAGGAAATATTATGGTTTCAATCCATTTTGGTGTAAAACTGTAAATGAATATAAAAATGAAACTGCAAGATGGATAGAAGCTCCTGGAATTCAAAATTATATGGATTTAGCAATCTTTTTTGATTCATTTGCTGTTGCTGGAAATAAAGAGTTATTAATTAATTTAAAAGATGATTTATTTAACAAACTTCATGATAAAGATGTCTTTATGGCATATTTTGCAAAGGCAACATTAGCATTTTATACACCAAATACAGTTACAAATATTATGACAAAATCTCATATCATTGACATAAAAAAGACAGCTGTTTTTCCAATAGTTCAAGGAATTAGAAGTTTAGCATTAAGAGAAAAGATTAGAGAAACCACAACTATCAAAAGAATAATAATTCTTGAAGATAGAAGAATTTTAGAAAAAGACAAAGCAGCTGAATTATTAGAAGCTTTTGATTTTGTAAACACAATAAGATTAAAATCACAGCTTTTTGATATTCAACATGGGAAAAAAATCACTAATGAAATTGATACACATACTTTAGGGAAAATTGAAAGAGATTTATTAAAAGACTCTTTTAAAATTATAAATGAATTTAAAAGGTTTATCTCTTATACTTTTAGAATAGATAGAATTTCATGATATTTAATAATTTATTTAAAAATTGGAATAGAAAAAACCTAAAAGATATTAGATTTGATTTTTTATTTGAAACCCCTATTTTTGATGAATATGTATGTTTAGATTGTGAAACTAGCGGATTAAATCCAAAAAAAGATGAAATTCTTTCAATTGGAGCGGTTCATATAAAAGAAAATAAGATTCTAATGAGAAAAACATTTAATATTTTTTTAAAACCATCAAAAAATATAAATCCAGAATCAATTAAAATTCATCATATTAGACCAATAGATTTAGAAAATGGCATGAATCCCAAAGAGGCTATTTATGAGCTTTTAGAATTTATTGGTTCAAGACCTATTGTGGGATATTACATAAAATTTGATGCAGCAATTATTTCTAGATATACAAAAGAGTTTATTGGAATAAAACTTCCAAATGAAACAATTGAAGTATCTTCTATGTATTATAAAACTAGAAAAAGATCAAGTGATTATCAGTTTATTGATTTAAGATTTGATACTATTTTAAAAAATCTTGATATTCCAGCATTAGGTAAACATGATGCTTTAAATGATGCAATAATGACATCTATGATATTTTTAAAACTAAAAAAATTAACACCTGCAAAAACTTCATTTTATACAAATTAAGAAATTCTCAAAGTCACATTTTTGAGATTAAACTAATAAATTTATTTAAAACAAAACCCTAAATAGCTCATTTTTTAGCATTTTATTAGAATAATTGACAAATATTTTCAAATGCTATGTTATTGCAACTTTAATAGTTTAATATTGCAATGTACGTTTAGTTACAATCTAAATCCTTGGAGGAAATGGTGAATAAAGAATTAGTAGACAGGATTAGTAATAATCCTAAATACCAAGAGCTTGTTTCAAAAAGAAGTTCTTTTGCTATTAAACTAGCAATTTTTGTGTTAGTTGTTTATTATGGTTTCGTTCTGACTATAGCATTTGACAAAGAGTTTTTTGCTACAAAACTATCAGATGGTGGTGTTATGACTGTAGCATGGCCTATTGCAACTGCGATTATTTTAATTGCATTTATTACAACAGTTATTTATGTTGTTAAAGCAAATGGTGAGTTTGAAGACTTGACTAATGATATTAAAAATGATGTAAAGGATATTTTATAATGTTAAAAATACTTACTTTATTAGGGTTATCATCATTAGCACTATTTGCTGCTGATGGACAAGCTGCTCCACTTAATGTACCAGCTGTTATTATGTTCTTTGTATTTATAGTAGCTACGATGGGTATTACAAAATGGGCTGCAAGTAAAACAAAATCTGCTTCAGATTTTTATACAGCAGGTGGTGGAATTACAGGATTTCAAAATGGTCTAGCAATTGCTGGAGATTATATGTCTGCTGCATCATTCCTTGGTATTTCTGGAATGATTTTCTTACATGGTTTTGATGGTATGATTTATGCTATTGGATTCCTAGTTGGTTGGCCAATTATTTTATTCTTAATGGCTGAAAAATTAAGAAACTTAGGTAAATTTAACTTTACTGATATTGCTGCATATAGATTAGATGAGCAAAAAATTAGAATTCTTGCAGCTTGTGGTTCTTTAACAGTTGTTACTTTCTATTTAATTGCTCAAATGGTTGGAGCTGGAAAATTAATTGAATTATTATTCCATATTCCTTATGCTTGGTCAGTTGTTATTGTTGGTGCGTTAATGATTATTTATGTTACATTTGGTGGTATGCTTGCAACTACTTGGGTACAAATTATTAAAGCTGTATTACTTCTATCTGGAGTAACATTTATTGCTATTATGGTTCTTTACAACTATGGTTTCTCATTTATTACTTTAGCTACTGAAGCTGTTAATATGCACCCAAAAGGTGAAGCTATATTGAGACCAGGTCCATTCGTATCTGATCCTGTTTCTGCTGTATCTTTAGGTTTAGCATTAATGTTAGGAACTGCAGGACTTCCTCATATTCTTATGAGATTCTTTACAGTTGGAAATGCAAAAGAAGCTAGAAAATCTGTTGTTTATGCAACTGGATTTATTGGTTACTTCTACCTAATTATTGGTATTGTTGGTCTTGGAGCTGTTGTTTTCCTACTTAGCCCAGAAAGTGGAGCTTACTTTAAAGATGGAATAATCGACATAAAAGGTATCATCGGTGGTAACAATATGGCTGCCGTTCACTTATCTGCTGCTGTTGGTGGAGATATTTTCTTAGGATTTATTGCAGCTGTATCATTTGCTACAATCTTAGCGGTTGTTGCTGGTCTTACACTTGCTGCTTCTAACTCAATTGCTCATGATTTATATGCAGTTGTTATTAGAAAAGGACAAGCTACTGATGCTGAAGAAATGAAAGTTTCAAAAAGAACAGTTTTAGTTATTGGTATCGTAGCTATTCTTTTAGGATTTGCATTCGAAAATCAAAATATTGCATTCATGGTTGGTTTAGCATTCGCACTTGCAGCATCTGCTAACTTCCCAATATTAATTTTATCAATCTATTGGTCAAAATTAACAACAAGAGGTGCATTTATTGGTGGATTCCTAGGTCTTATTACTGCAGTTGCTCTAGTTGTATTAAGTAAAACTGTATGGGTTGATATCTTTAAATTTGAAACTGCAATATTCCCATATACACAACCTGCATTATTCTCTATACTTGTAGCGTTTATTGGAATTTGGTTCTTCTCTATTACTGACTCTTCTGAAAGAGCAAAACAAGATAGAGCTGGATTTGAAGCACAACAAATTAGAGGTGAAACTGGTATCGGAGCTGATGGAGCTGTTGATCACTAGTCTTACTAGTTTATTACTAAAGAGATTAATCTCTTTAGTAATAACTTTTTTATAAACTTCCTTACTCTTAATAAAATCTTAAAAATACAAAAAAAACTTAAATAACCATTCTTACCTGAAATTTGTTAATAATTTTCCTTTATAAGTAGACCCGCGTTAACCAATAGTCTTAAACACTAAGAAATCGTTTTGAAAATTAAAATCAAAGCCTAATTTTAATGTTAGCTTCTTGACTTCTTCTTTC
>JAIELU010000096.1 GCA_019752775.1 Campylobacterales bacterium
AATTTAGAAAAAGCAGGCTTATCACCATTTGGTAGAACAAATATGGATGAATTTGCAATGGGAAGTTCAACAGAATCTTCTTGTTATGGAAAAACATTAAATCCAGTTGATAATGAAAAAGTTCCAGGAGGAAGTTCAGGTGGTTCAGCTGCTGCTGTTGCAGCAGGAATTGCTATTGCAGCACTTGGAACGGATACAGGTGGAAGTATTAGACAACCAGCTGCTTATTGTGGTTGTGTTGGAATGAAACCAACTTATGGAAGAGTTTCAAGATATGGAATTACTGCATATTCTTCATCTTTAGACCAATGTGGACCAATTACTCAAAATGTAGAAGATGCGGCTATTTTATATGACATTATTTCAGGATATGATCCTATGGATTCGACATCTGCTAATATTGGTTATGAAGCTGTGACTCCAAAACTTAACCCAAATAAAAAACTAACAATTGCTGTTATTGATAACTTTGTATCTCAAGCTAGTCCTGCAATTCAAAAAGGTTTTGAAAAAGCGGTTATTGCTTTAGAAGAAGCTGGACATAAAATAATTCATAAAAATATGTTAGACACAGATAAAATCGTATCAACTTACTATATTGTTGCAACTGCTGAAGCATCTGCAAACTTAGCAAGATTTGATGGTGTTAGATTTGGAAATAGAAAAGGTGAAGCTGGGCTTAAAGATATGTATCTTCAAACAAAATCACAAGGTTTTGGTGCAGAAGTACAAAAAAGAATTATGCTAGGTTCTTTTGTATTAAGTTCAGGATATTATGATGCATATTATATAAAAGCTCAAAAAGTTAGACATTTAATAAAAGATGAATATTCTGCTATTTTTGCTGAAGCTGATTTGATTTTATCTCCAGTTGCACCAACAACTGCTCCAAAATTTGGTTCATTTAAAACTTCTTTAGAGATGTATTTAAGTGATATTTATACAATTTCTATAAATCTTGCAGGACTTCCTGCTATTTCATTGCCTGTGGATAAAGATGAAGATGGAATGCCAGTTGGTCTTCAATTTATTGCAAACGCGTATGATGAACAAACATTATTTGACGGTGCTTTATCTTTAGAAAAAGCTATTAACTATATTAAATAAATATTAACTAGGATTAAAAATGAGAATTAGAAAAAGAGCGTTAACTTTCGAAGATGTTTTGTTGGTACCTGCGAAATCAGAAGTATTACCAAGAGATGTTTCAATTAAAACTAAATTAACTAAAAAAATTGAATTAAATATTCCTTTTGTAAGTGCAGCAATGGATACAGTAACTGAATATGAAGCTGCTATTGCAATGGCAAGACTTGGTGGAATTGGAATTATTCATAAAAATATGGATATTGAAGCTCAAGTTTTACAATGTAAGAAAGTAAAAAAGTCAGAATCAGGAATGATTATTGATCCAATTACCATAAAACCACATCAAACACTTCAAGATGCTGAAGATATTATGGCATCATATAAAATTTCAGGTGTTCCTGTTGTTGATGATAATGGTATTTTAGTAGGTATTTTAACAAATAGAGATATGAGATTTACTAAAGATTTTACACATAAAGCTATTGATAAAATGACTGTAATGCCACTTGTAACTGCAAAAGAAGGAACAACTTTAGAAGAAGCAGCTGAAGTAATGCATGCTAGTAAAATTGAGAAATTACCAATTGTTGATAATAATAATAAATTAATTGGTTTAATTACAATCAAAGACATTAATAAAAAAAGAGAATATCCAAATGCTAATAAAGATGAATTTGGAAGATTAAGAGTTGGTGCTGCAATTGGCGTTAATCAATTGGATAGAGCAAGAGCATTAGTAGCTGTTGGTGTTGATGTTTTAGTTCTAGATTCAGCTCATGGTCACTCAAGAGGTATTTTAGATACAGTTAAAGCTATTAAAGCTGAGATGGATGTTCAAATTATTGCAGGAAATGTAGCAACGGCAGAAGCAACTGCTGATTTAATAGCTTGTGGAGCTGATGCTGTTAAAGTTGGAATTGGACCTGGAAGTATTTGTACAACTAGAATTGTTGCAGGTGTTGGTGTTCCTCAAATAAGTGCAATTGATGAATGTGCAGCTGAGGGTGCAAAAACTGGAACACCAATTATCGCTGATGGTGGTATTAAATACTCAGGTGATGTTGCAAAAGCACTAGCAGTTGGAGCAAGTGCTGTTATGATGGGATCTGCATTAGCAGGAACTGAAGAGTCTCCTGGTGAAGTTGTTTTAGCTCAAGGTAGAAAATTTAAAACATACAGAGGTATGGGTTCAATTGGAGCGATGACAAAAGGAAGTACTGATAGATATTTCCAAGAAGGAACAGCTGCTGATAAACTTGTACCTGAAGGAATTGAAGGTATGGTTCCATATAGAGGAACTATTGCTGATATTATTCATCAAATGGTTGGGGGATTAAGATCATCTATGGGTTATTTAGGTTCAAAAGATATTCCTACATTCCAAGCAACGGCTGAGTTTGTTGAAATTACAAGCGCGGGATTAAGAGAGTCTCACGTACATGATGTAACAATAACTAACGAAGCTCCAAACTACCATATCTAAAATAAAAGAGATGATATTTTAATATCATCTCTTTTTTACTAATTTTTTAAAGAATTATTTCACCTTTTGCTGTATTTCTAACTTCATCTATTTTAAAGCAATCATTAGCAATATTTCTTGAACTTGTATCTTGATATTGACTTACAATTTTATGAATTGTTTTTAGTTCATCTTTTGAAAATAATGATTCATCATATTCTTCTTCCATTTTTATAAAATTTAATTCAATAAACTTTTCTTTTTCAACAACTTCAATATCTAAATAATCCAATAATTCTTGCATTAAAAAGATTCTTTCATCATCTTCTTCTAAATCCTCTTCATTTGCAACTATATCAAAAAGTTCGCTAATTACCACAGGTTCAGGATGCCTTGTACCTTTTATATATGTTTCATTAAATATCTTATTTGCACAAAATTTTTGATGATTAAAATCCATTAAAAAAAGCATTATTGCTACTTTTTTATCGTTTAAGTGTTTTACTTGTTTATGTAACATATATAAAATTACATTTGCTACTTTTGTCATATCTATATTCAAAGATTTTCCTTTATTTTAATACTCGAAGTATACAATATCTATTTTAAATGAATTTAAAAATTGCACCTTCTTTGCCATTTCTTATTATCATATTTTTACCATTTTTTGATGCAATCTCTTTTGACATTTTTATTCCTAGTCCTTTAAAATCATTTTTGTTTATTTGTTCTAGTATTTCATTTTCTATATTTCCACAATTATCTTCAAATACTATTTGAGAATTTTCTATATTTATAAATAATTTTGGATTTTGGATTTCTTTTATTGATACTATATTAATAGTATTTATTATTAGATTTATCCAAACTTGCATCCATTCATTTCTAATACCTTTTATTTTTACACTAAAATCTCCATGAAAGATTATTTCTAAATTACTATATTTTATTTTTGTATCAATAATAGTTAATGCACTTTTTATTGAATCATATACTTCAAAATTAGATGTATTTGAAGATGGTTTATAATAATCTAAAAAATTTTGCATAGTTTCTGACATAAAATCTAAACTTTTTTCTATTTGCTCTGTACTTTCATCTAAAAAGTTGTTTGAAATTTCTTTTTTTTGTAATATTCTAGCTCTTATATTTAAATTTATATATCCAATTTTTGTAAGAGAATCTCTCCATTGATGGGATATATTTCCTATTAAGTTTCCTAATTCAGCTTTTTTATTTTGTTGAAACATTAATTCTTGATGTAATAAATTTTTCTTAATTTCGACAGCAATTCTTTTTCTTAATTGGTAATTCCATAATAAAATTATGGCAATTATCATCAAAATAAATATTAAAATATAGATGAATGTCATAAGATTTTCATTATTATCTGGGATTTTTATTGAAACATGACGGTTTGTTATTTGATCTATTTCTTCGTTTGTAATCTTTTTTATTGCTTTATTTAAAATATCTTTTAAAATAGGTTCTTCTTTTATTACTCCCATTCTGAGGGTATTTTTATATTTTATTGGTTGAGCTATTATTTTAAGATTAAATAAATTCTCTTTTTTTATACTATATGCTGCAATTATTAAAGATCGAACAGTCATATCAACTTTATTATTTTCTACCAAAGAAAAAGCTTCTTGTTCTGTTTGTACTTGTACTATAGTTAGATTAGGAAAATCTTTTTCAAAAAATTCATACATAGCAGTATTTGAAGGAATAGCAATAGTTTTATTTTCTAATGATGATAAATCTTTGATTTGTGGAAATTCATTTCTTGCTATAATCACATTGGGATCTTGAAAGATAGGCTCAGTAAAAGTAAGCCAAGATTCCCTCTGTGGAGTTTGATTTAAAAAACTTAATATATCACACTTTTTTGCTTTTGAAAATTCTATACTCTCTTCCCATGTTTTTGTTGGAACAATCTTTATTTCTATCCCTAATTTTGAAGTAATTAATTTTATAATATCAGCTGCAATTCCTATATGTTTTCCATTTTTATCTAATATTTCAAATGGTTCCCAGTCTGGGTCTACACACATTGTTATTGTTTTCTTTGTTGATAAATAATTCTCTTCTTCTACACTAAAAGGTATT
>JAIELU010000106.1 GCA_019752775.1 Campylobacterales bacterium
CCTTTATATTTTTCATATTTTCATAGTTTAATAAATCTTTTGTATCCGCATTTAATGGACAATGAATAGTTATAATATCGCAAGTGCTTAATAACTCATTTAGTTCAACTTGTTTATATTCACTATTTGAGTTTTTTCCACTTGTTGAGAAATAAAGAACTTCACAATCAAAAGCTTTTGCTTTTTTTGCAAAATTTCTTCCAATATCACCAAGTCCAATGATTCCCACTTTTTTTCCATCAAGCTCAAAAAATGGTTTATCTATATGTGTAAACATCTTAGATTTTTGCCAATTACCTTCATCCACATATTTTTTATAATAATCAAGTTTTTGAACAAAATGGAAAATCATTGAAAATGCTACTTGAACTACACTTGAGCTTGAATATCCAGCCACATTTTTTACTGGTATATTTTTTTGTTTTGCAAACTCTAAATCAACATTATTTGTTCCAGTTGCACTAATACAAATAAGTTTTAGATTTGAATTTTCCATAACTTCTTTTGAAATCATTACTTTATTTGTGATTACAATATCCGCATCTTTTACTCTATTTGTTGTTTCATTTGGAAGCGTTATATCATAAGAAATCACTTCACCTAAAGTTTCAAAGATTGATATATCTATATCAAATCCTAAAGTTGCTCTATCTAAAATTACTATTTTCATATTTTTCTCCTAATTTCTTCTTTGTCCAGGTTTTGGTGGTGTTACTTCTTTTTGTAAATCTATACTTAGATTATTATAAAAAAGTTCTCCATAGTTTGTTTCTCTATTTATCATCTCATAAGCTTGTTTAATGTCATTCCCATATTTAACTGCATCTTGTAAAATCTTGATAATTTTTACAGATTCTAAAAAATTCACATGAGAGGGTGCTTCAAGTGGTGAAGAATAATATTTATGCATTCGCTCAACTAATGATTTATTTCTAATTTCAATAAAAACTGATTCAATTGGCGATTTAAAAAATAGAATTTTTTGTTTCACATTTATAGAAATATATGTTGTTTCCATTCCGTATACTTTTCTTGAAAACGAGTCAAACAAAAATAGCTTTTTATTATAGTTATTATTAAACAATTCATAAATAAGTTCAAGTATTTTTATCTTCTCTTCTTTTGTATAAAAATTCCCAATAATCGCAAAACAAAAAGATAAAACTGATTTTATCGAATACCATTCTGTTGTGTCATAATCATATCTTAGCATTTGATCTATTCTTGCTTGTTTTAATTCTTCTATATCAGAGCTATTTGTAGTTTTGTACACTTTTTGTACAGCAGAATCCCTATACATCGGTCCTGGAAATTGAGCTTGGATAACAAATCTTCTATTTTGTTCTTGTTCTAATATGTATTTTAATCTTCCTTGATAATCTTCATCTATAATTCTTACTTCTTTTTGAGGTATTTGAGTTATCGATTTTAAGAACTCTTCCCCATTACAACCATCTTCCCAAACATAATCTGGATACCTAAATGTTTGACAAATTTTATCTTTTATTTCTTTGTTTGGTTCAATATCAGTTACCTTATCAATCCACGATGTAACCGTTCTTCTATCTTTATTTATTAAAACTGCAAATTTAGAAATACTTAAGTTTGACCTTTTAAAAATTTCTATGAATTTTTCTATTGAATTTTTATAATTCATAACAACACCTTAACTGTAATATTTATATTATTGTACTATTTTTTTACATAAAAGCAACTATTGTACATTTATGTATATTTAGATAATAAATTGTAATTTATCTTTCAAAATAATACATCGCTACTATGTATAAATAATGTATAATATTTCATAACTTAAATTTAAAGGATGTGTATGAGCGCAGGAAAAAAATTTAGAGAAGCTTTAAAAGAAGAGTCTCCTTTACAAATCGTAGGAACTATTAATGCTTACCAAGCATTACAAGCAACAAAAGTAGGACATAAAGCTATTTACCTATCAGGTGGAGGTATCGCTAATGCTTCTTACGGTTTACCAGATTTAGGTATGACTATGATTGAAGATGTTTGTATTGATGTTAGAAGAATTACTTCTATTTGTAATACTCCATTAATCGTTGATGCGGATACTGGTTGGGGACATGCATTTAATGTTGCAAGAACTGTTAAAGAATTTATTAGATCTGGTGCTGCTGGTATGCATATTGAAGATCAAGTTGCTGCTAAAAGATGTGGACACAGACCAAATAAAGAACTTGTTTCTACAGAAGAAATGTGTGACAGAATCAGAGCTGCTGTTGATGCTAAAATGGAATTAGATCCAGATTTTTATATCATTGCAAGAACTGATGCACACGCATCTGAGGGTCAACAATCAGCAATTGACAGAGCAAAAGCTTATGTTGCAGCTGGAGCAGACGCAATTTTCGCTGAAGCTGTTCACACTTTAAAAGAGTACAAAGAATTTACAGACCAAATGAGTGTTCCAGTACTTGCAAATATTACTGAATTTGGAGCAACACCAATGTTCACTACTGAAGAATTAGCAAGTGTAGGTATTGATATGGTTCTTTACCCATTATCAGCATTTAGAGCAATGAATAAAGCTGCACTTGCAGTTTACCAAGAATTAAAAGACAAAGGTACTCAAGAAGGTGTTCTTGATACAATGCAAACTAGAATGGAATTATACGATATGTTAAATTACCATGCTTATGAGCAAAAAATGGATGAATTATTTTCAAAAGGTAAAGCTAAATAATTAGCTTTATCTCACCAATATAAAACAAAATTATACTTAAACTAAGGGGAAAATATGAGTACTGAAACAACTACAGCGTTTAAACCAAAAAAATCTGTTGCACTATCTGGAACTTCTGCTGGAAACACAGCTTTATGTTCAGTTGGTAAAAGTGGAAATGACTTACACTATAGAGGATATGATATTTTAGAATTTGCTGATAAAGCTGAATTTGAAGAAATTGCATACTTAATTGTACATGAAAAACTACCAAACAAAGCAGAATTAGCAGCATATAAAGCAAAACTTAGATCATTTAGAGATATTCCAAATGGTGTTAAAGTAGCACTTGAGCAATTACCAAAAACTTGTCATCCAATGGATGTTATGAGAACTGGTTGTTCAGTACTTGGAGCTTTAAATCAAGAAAAAGAAGAGCATCCTAAAAACGAAGCTCAAGATATTATTGACAGATTAATGGGATCATTTTCTTCTATTTTATTATACTGGTACCACTTCGCATACAACGGAAAAAGAATTGATGTTGTAACTGATGATGATACTGTTGGTGGACACTTCTTACATTTATTACATGGTGAAAAACCAAGAGAATCTTGGGTTAAAGCTATGCATGTATCTTTAATTCTTTATGCAGAACATGAATTTAATGCGTCAACATTTACTTCAAGAGTAATTGCTGGTACAAATTCAGATATGTTCTCATGTATTACAGGTTCAATTGGAGCTTTAAGAGGTCCAAAACACGGTGGAGCTAATGAAGTTGCATTCAGAATTCAAGAAAGATACTCTTCAGCTGATCAAGCAGAAGCAGATATCAAAGAAAGAATGGCTAAAAAAGAGATTATTATCGGATTTGGACACCCAGTTTATAGTATCTGTGACCCAAGAAATGTAGTAATCAAAAAAGTTGCAAAAGATTTATCTGAAGAAAACAATGACATGCTAATGTATGATGTTGCAGAAAGAATTGAAACAATTATGTGGGATCAAAAGAAAATGTTTCCAAATCTTGACTGGTTCTCAGCTGTTTCTTATAACCAAATGGGAATTCCAACAGATATGTTTACACCAATTTTCATTATCGCTAGAGTTACTGGATGGGGTGCACACGTAATTGAACAAAGAGAAGATGGAAAAATTATTAGACCATCAGCTACTTACACAGGACCTGAAGGTTTAAAATTCGTTCTATTAGAAGATAGAAAATAATTATTATTTTTCTGTAAATCTAAGGAAGACCTTACAAAATATACAGTGCTAATCTTAGCAAAATAAAAGGATGGGAGAGATTCCATCCTTTTTTAAAATTAAATATATGGATATAAAATATGACAAACGAAAAATATCTTAAAGACCTTTCTGGTATTGATAGTGTTAAATATTATGATGTAAAAAGTGCTGTTGAGGATATTACTCCTGGTTCTTTTGAAAAATTAAACTATACTTCAAGAGTATTAGCTGAAAACTTAATTAGAAAATGTCCAAGTGCTGATTTAAAAGATTCTCTTATTCAATTAATTGAAAAAAGAACAGACAAAGATTTCCCTTGGTTCCCTTCACGTGTAATCTGTCACGATATTCTTGGACTTACAGCTTTTGTTGACCTTGCAGGATTAAGAGAAGCAGTTGCACTAGGTGGTGGAGATCCACAAAAAGTAAATCCAGTAGTTCCTACTCAATTAATCGTTGACCACTCATTGGCAGTTGAGTGTGGTGGATTTGATCCAGATGCTTTCCAAAAAAATAGAGATATTGAAGATAGAAGAAATGCAGATAGATTCCACTTTATTAACTGGACTAAAGAAGCATTTAATAATGTTGACGTTATTCCTCCAGGTAATGGAATTATGCACCAAATCAACTTAGAAAAAATGTCTCCAGT
>JAIELU010000230.1 GCA_019752775.1 Campylobacterales bacterium
ACCACAGGCTGTACATAAAGATGGATTGACCCTAAGAGTAAAGTCACTTTCATTTGCAAATAATGCATCAACATTACATGCACCAACACAGGCTAAACATAAAGTACAATTCGCTTCATTCACTAATACTCTTCCATAATGAATATGTTCGCCGGTTTTTACTACACCTAGATCTTCTGTTCCTACAATTTTTTGTAATCTTTGAGAAAAAGCTTCTCTTTTTTTAAGCTCATTTTGGTTGAAGTTAAAATAAGAATTTTCTATAAAAGATACTTCATTTAAAGCATCTTCTAATTCTTCTTTATCCATTGCTACTAAAATTGCATCTTTTTGATATTTCTTTTGATAAATATCATTTAAAATTCTAATTGAATCTTTTGTTCCTTTAGATAAAACATCACTATAAAAAACAACTTGAGAACCTGACATTTGTAATAGAGTTAAAAAAGATACTTCACTTAAAAATTTTTCACCTTCAATCGCAAAAGGTAAAACATTTTCTTTTAAATTTATCATCAAATTTTGCATATTCATTTTTGAAGGAACTATTAAAGGATGAGTTTCTTTATAAAATTTACTCATTTCAAAAATAGAATCTCTGTTTGTTGGAGCATAATCAAGCGCTCCACTTGGACATACACTAACACAGCCTCCACAGCCATCACAGTCAATTTGAGAAAAAGTTAAAGTTTTAGTTTTATCATCTTTTATAATTGCAACTGTAGGACAAACTTCTTCACATTTACTACAAATTTCAACTCTTCTTTCGTTGTATTGACAAATAGTTGGGTCATAAGTTGTGAATTTTTTATATGAATATGAGTTGATATTTTCTTTTAATTCTTTGATAATATCTTCAACATTTGATAAATTTGTATCAAAAACACCACTTCTTTCTTTTCCTGTTTGTTTTGCATCGAACCAAACTATTTGAGAAACATTTAAAGTAATATCTTCATTTTCATCATTTACAATAACTTGTAAATTCCCAATATTTCCAGAAATTGATTTTATAATATCTTCACTTATTGAAAATAATTCAAAATCATTTGCTTCAATACTTGATATAAATTTGTCATATTGTTCTTGATTTTGGCTGATTAATAAAACATTATTTGAAATTTCTGCTGAAAAAGGAATATCAAGTGCTAAATCATATTTTACTGCAGCTATTTCATAAAGTTTTGAAACATTTTTAATTTTATTTGATAAATTATCTTGTGTATTTTTAATATAAAAGTCTATTTCTTGTGCAGTTAATTCACTAGGGATTTGATTTGTATTAGAAATCAGAAAATTCTTATTTTTAGTATCTTCAATATTTGTAGTTACAAATATTTGCTCACTAACGGGAAAATCTAACCCTGAAGCATTATAATAAATAAACTCTTGCATAAACTATGCCCTTTTTGGTAAAAAATATTTTACTTTATTTTATAAGTTTAAAAATTAAATAAACCTTAAAAGTTAAATTATTTTTTACCATTTAAATGTATTGTGTTACTTTTTTAAAGTATTTTTTGTAATTTTTTTGTACACTTCTTTATGTTAAAAAAATTACTCATTCTTATATTTATTTTCATTATTTTTTATGCCTACTTTAAAGATGAAGTTTTTGAAGAAAAAACCCTTGTAATGGGTGCATCACTACCAAATACAGGAATTATTAAATCTTGGGGAGAATCTGTATCAAAAGGAGTAAATGCTTACTTTAATTATGCAAATGAAAATAGCCTTATAAAAAATAGAAAAATAGAATTTTTAGTTTATGATGATAAATATGAACCTGAACTCACTCTTGAAAATACAAAAAAATTAGTTTATAAAAATAAAGTTTTTGCACTTTTTGGTTTTGTTGGAACTCCAACAATAAAAAGAGTTTTACCTATTTTATATGATGAAAATGTTCCATTTTTTTCAGCATTTTCAGGAGCTTCATTTTTAAGAAACAATAAAAATCAGAAGTTTATAAATTTTAGAAGTTCTTATGAACAAGAAATAGATACTTTGATTAATTATTTAAATGAAGAAAAAAAGCTAAATAAAATTGCTGTTTTCTATCAAAATGATGATTATGGAGAAGAAGGTTATATTTCTTTAATAAATTTATTGAAAGAAAGAAATCTAGAATTAGTCGCTGAGGGTTCTTATAAAAGAAATACTTTATCTATTAATCATGCTTTTAATGAAATAAAAGATGCGAAACCTGAAGTTATTTTTATGATAGGTGCTAATAAAACAAACTCTTTATTTATAAAAAAAGCAAAAGAAAGCGAAAATTTAAAAGATGTAATATTTTGTAATATCTCTTTTGGTGATTCAAACGCTATGGTAAAGGAGCTTGAAAATCTAAATACAACAACTAATAATATAATTTTTTCACAAGTTGTTCCTAGTTATTCTGATTTAAATATAAAAGTCGTAAAAGAGTATCAAACAATTATACGAAAATATTTTCCAGATGAGCCTTTTGGCTTTTTATCTTTTGAAGCATTTTTATCTTCAAAAGTTTTAGTAAATGCACTTTCAAGAATTGAGGGGAAAATTACAAGAGAAAAACTTATTTCAACTTTAAAAACTACACCTAAAGATTTATTAGAAGGAATTCCTTTAGAGTACAAAAATTCACAACTTCTAAATAAAACTTTTCTATTTGAGTACAAAAATAGTGAATTTATAGAGATTAAAAGATGAAAGACTTATTAAAAAAATTACTTTTATATTTTGATAATTTAAAGTTCAACTATAAAACAACTTTTTTAGTTTTTATTATTGCCGGTGGAATGATTTGTATAATTATTTTATCTCAAATTTCTATTTTTACAATGAAACAAGATTTTGATACTTTATTTGATAAAAGAACAAAAAGTTTAATGCAACTTGAACAAATAAAAGATTCTTATAAAGTTAATGTTCAAGATACTTTATTTGATTTTGAAAAAAAACAGATTAATTATGCACAAACAATCGAAGTTTTACAATTAGCTCAAGAGATAATAGATAAAAATTGGATTTTATATAAAAATGAAATTGAGTTACAAAATAGAGAATTTCTAACATCATTTATAAAAGATTCTATTATAAAAGAGGAAAATTATTATGAAAATAAACCTTTAAAAGATTCTATAATAAAAAATATTGACAAGAAAAGAGAATTAATAAAAAATGAAATTAATAAAATTAATCTCACAAAACAAGATGATTATTATATAAATCTAAGCCTTGAAATAAATGCAATTTCAATATATTTAACAAGTTTGATAAATTATGATTTATCCCTAGCAATTAATGAAAAAAGAAATACAGATAGGATTTTTAATACTATTATTATTTTTTCTATAATTTCGATTTTTATAGTATTTCTATTTTCTGTAATTTTGTCTTTATTTATTATTGCTAACTTTAGAAAACTTCATAACTCTTTAGAACAAAAAGTAAAAGAAAAAACAAAAGAACTTCAAAACCTAAATGATTCTCTTGAAAAAAAGATTTCAAAAGAAGTTTTACAAAATAGAAAAAAAGATATTATTATGTTCCAACAAGCGAGATTCGCATCTTTGGGAGAAATGCTAAATAATATAGCACACCAATGGAGACAACCTTTAGGTTCTATTACTATGATTATTCAAAGTTTCCAAACGAAAATGTCTTTAGGAAAACTAACCCCTGAATTTATAGATGATAAAGTTAATGATGCCCTACTTTTAGCAAATAATATGTCAACTACTCTTGATGATTTTAGAAATTTCTTTTCTCCAAATAAAATCAAAATAGAATTTAGTATAAAAAGTTGTATTGAACACGCTATTGAATTATCTAAATATCTATTAACACAAGAAAATATTGAAGTTAAACTAAAAGTTAGAAAAGATGTAAAAATAAATAGTTATTACAATGAGTTATCCCATGTATTTTTAAATATCATTTCTAATTCAAAAGATGCTTTATGTTCTAATGTTGACAAAAATGATAGAATTATAAAAATAATTGTAAATAAATTTAAAAATCATCTTGTAGTAAATATTCTTGACAATGGTGGTGGTATTCCACAGGATATTTTATCAAAAATTTTTGAACCGTATTACACAACAAAATACAAAAGTGCAGGAACAGGAATTGGACTTTATATGTCAAAACAAATAATAGAAAAGCATATGAATGGTGAAATATTTTGCAAAAATATTATTCATAAGATGAAAAATGACAAAGTGTTTGATTGTTCATTATTTACAATAAAAATCCCCTTACAAAATGAAAGTAGTGAGCAAGAAAATGACAAATAACGATTTAACAATATTACAAAATTTCAATGTTTTATATCTTGAAGATGATGAAAATTTATTAAAACACACAAAAAGTATTTTGGAAGATTTTGTAAACAATATTTATACTGCAAAAACTTCAAGTGAAGCTTTAGATATTTTATTACACAGAAGAATAGATGTAATTATTTGTGATATTTTACTAAAAGATGAAAATGAAAACCCTCGTTCGCCGACCTGCGCCAATCCGCCGCGCCCGCTCTTAACGACGATGACGGCGCGCACACCGTACGGTCCCGCAACCGTGTGTAGTATCGAGGCGCGTCTTAATCT
>JAIELU010000250.1 GCA_019752775.1 Campylobacterales bacterium
TTTAATCATCTTTTTTCTTTATACTCATTTGCTTCAAAAGAATCAACACTTATTACTTCTTGTTTTAAAGCATGAGCTTTTTTCATTTTTTCTATTTCTTCAAATGTTAAAATATTTTTTTCTAAAAGTTCCTTTGTCATATCTTCAAAACTATCTTTTTTGATAGATTCATTTTTGATTGATTCTTTTAGTTTTTTAAAACTTTGTTCACACTCTTTATTTTGTTTTACTGCTTCTTGAATTACATTTAATCTATCTTTTTCATTTGAAGATATAAATAGACTTGAAGTTAAGCTTTTTAAGTAATCTTGATTATTTAGATTTTTTACTATTTTTGCATTTAATTTATCTTTTGCTTTTATTGAAAATGGATTTATTTTTGCAAGTGGAAGTAAAAATCCTATAAATCCAATGTTTGAGATAATTTCTTCTCTTGCTATTTGAATTTCATTAAAACAATAATTACAAATATAATCTACTAAATCTTTATCTTGTTCATTTGGATTATTTTCAAATTCTCTTAAAGTCGCAGTTATCAAATAACAATTTGATAAAATATCTCCAAATCTAGCACTTATATTTTCTCTTTTTTTAAGACTTGGTCCTAAAATTACTAAAGCTAAATTTGTTAAAAGTGTAAATTCAGAACTTACCCAAGTTAATTTTTCTTTATATCTTTTAAACTCACCTTTTTGAAAACTCAATTTTGCTCTTGTAAAATAATAAATTAAAGATTTACAAAATGCATTAAAAACTAAAGCTATATGGGCAAAAAAAGCTTTATCAAAACCTTTTACATTATTATTTTTTAATGTAGTTATTTCTGTGTAAATATATGGATGGGATTTGATTAATCCTTGTCCAAATTGCATTAAGTTTCTTGTTAAGATATTAGCACCTTCAACTGTAATAGAAATTGGAATTGCAAAATAAGCGTGGGCTAAAAGGTTATTTTGTCCTCGTATAATCGCACTTCCACCTAAAACATCCATTGCATCATTTATAACAGTTCTGAATTTTTCAGTTGCATGATATTTCATAATAGAGTTTATAACTCCTGGTTTTACACCATCATCAATAGCATCTAAAGTATAATTTCTTGCACTATTTAACATATAAGAAAATGCTGCAATTTTTGCAATTTTTTCTTCAACTCCCTCAAAATAATTGATACTCAAACCAAATTGTTCTCTAAGTTGGCAATATGAAGCCACAACATTTAACGCTAGTTTACTTCCACCTAAACTAACACTTGGCAACGAAATCCCTCGACCTATTGATAAAGATTCAACAAGCATTTGCCAACCTTTTCCAATTCCCTCTTTTTCACCAATGATATTTTGCATATCAATAATCACATCTCTTCCATAAAGTGGAGAATTTATAAAAGGAATTCCTAGGGGATCATGTCGTCTTGAATTATCTAAACCTTTAGTTTTTGAATCAATTACAGCAAAAGTAATTCCTAAATCTTCAATATCTCCCAGTAAATGTTCAGGATCTTTTAAAACAAAAGCTAGTCCAATTAAAGTGGCAATATTTCCTAAAGTAATATATCTTTTTTCAAAGTTTAATTTGATTTTTAATTCACCTTTTTTATCTTTGAAAATTACACCATTTGAAGTTATAGATGTGGCATCACTTCCTGCATTTGGTTCAGTTAATCCAAAACAAGGAACTTGAATTCCATGTGCCAAATCACTTAAATATGTATCTTTTTGATTTTGTGTTCCATGTTTTAAAATAAGTTCAGCAGGTCCAAGTGAATTTGGAACCATTATAGTAATTGCTAAAACTTGCGATCTTGAAACAAGTTTTTCGATTACTCTTGAATGAGCAGTTGCACTAAATCCAAGACCTCCGTACTCTTTCGGAATAATCATTCCAAAAAACTTTTTATCTTTTATAAATTGCCAAACATCAGCTCTTAAATCTCTTTCTTGAAAGATTTCCCAATCAGTGGTCATCTCACAAAGTTGATTTACTTCATTATCTAAAAAGTCTTGTTCTTCTTTTGTTAAAATTGTAACTTTTTGAGCATTTATTTCTTTAAAATTTACTTGTGCTTTAAAAAAATCTGCTTCTACCCAATTTGTTCCAGCTTGAAGTGCTGCTTCTTCTGTTGCTGAGATTTTTGGCAATAAACCTTTTTTATTTATAAAGCTTACAAGTTTGCTAGTGATTAGTTTTAATCTTAATAAAGGAATTAAAAATACAGCTCCAAGAACTATAAATATTGACCAAAAAATAACTCCCACATCACAAAATGCAAAAGAAAAAGCTCCTACTAAAATAAAATAACTGTAAAGTGGAAATGAAAAAAATCCAAAAACTAATATAAGAAATAATAAAATTAACGCTTCCATAATACCTCTCCTGTTTCAAAATCTTCGTGTTCTTTAACTAATTTAATCAATAAATTAGATGGCGCAAACCTACTTCCATAATCTCTTTCGAATTTTCGTAAAGATTCTAAGATATTTTTTAATCCAACTTCATTTGCATAAGATAATAATCCACCTTTATATGCAGGAAATCCAGTTCCTGTAATCATTGCAAAATCAATTATTGAAGCTTCTGTTACAATATTTTCTTCAAGACATCTTGAAGCTTCATTTATCATAATATAAAGACATCTTTGAACTATTTCTTCATCTTGAAAAACCTTATCATTATTTGATAGCATTGAAATAACATGTTCATTTACATAATCATCTTTTCCATCGTATTGATAAAAACCGCCAGTTTCGCCTTTTTTACCCAAATATTTTGCATCATACATTTTTTCAATTATTGGAGCAACCGGCATTCTATATCCATACTCTTCATATAAAATTGTGGCTACTTTATATCCTACATCAATTCCAACTGTGTCAGCTAGTTTAAATGGACCCATAGGCATTCCAAACTCTTTTATTAAGTGGTCAATATGTTCAATTTTTGAACCTTCACTTAAAATAAACGCAGCTTCATTTAAATAAGGAAGTAAAATTCTATTTACTATAAACCCAGCACAATCTTTTACTAAAATAGGAGTTTTTCCGCAAGAAATAAGAAGTTCAAAAACTTTATTTATTGTTTCTTTTGAAGTATATTTTGATGGAATCACTTCAACAAGTGGCATTAAATTTACTGGATTAAAAAAGTGAACTCCTAAAAAGTTTTCTTTATTTTTTAAATTAATTCCTAATTTTTCAATAGAAATAGAAGATGTATTTGTAGCAATAATTGCAGTATCATTTAATACAACTTCTAGTTGTTTATATGTTTGTTTTTTTGTCTCTTCATCTTCAATTATTGCTTCAATTACAAGTTGAATATTTTTAAAACCATCAAATTTGTCTGTATATGAAATAGTATTTAATTTAAAATCCATTTGATTTTTAGTCATTTTTCTTGATTTTACTAAATATTCATAAATTTTTGAAACATCTTTTATTATTCCATGAGCTTGTGAAATATCTCTTAATTTAATTCTTACATCTTTTAAATATTTTGAAAATAACCAGATAATTCCTTTTCCCATAACACCATTTCCTAATATTGCAGCATTTGAAATAGGATTTAAAGTTTTTTCATAATTTTTATTTAGTTTTTCAAAAAGAAAAAATAATTTTATTAGATTTTTTGATTCTTTGGTAACTGCAAGATTAGAAAATTCTTGCGCTTCTATTTTTAAAGCAATATCTAATTCTTTATTTATTGTATTTTTTATTACATTAAGAGCAATAAACGGAGCTTTAAATTCAGGGCTTATTTTGTTTTCTAAATCTCTTAAAGTTTTAGCAAAAACAATTTCATTTAATAGAGGATAGTTTAGAAGATAAAAACTTTTTCTACTTCCAAGTGTTTTATTAATAGCTTTTTGTATAAAATCAAGCAACATAAACTCTTTTTGAGCATTATCAAAAATAGCATCTGCAAGATTTATTTTATAAGCTTTCTTTGCATCAATTGCTTTTCCAGTTAGTATTAAATCAAGAGCATTTACAAGACCAATTAATTTTGGAGTTCTAAAAGTTCCTGCAAATCCTGGGAATATTCCTAGTTTTATCTCTGGAAAAGCTAGTTTTGTTTTTTCATTTGTACTTACAACTCTATATTTACAAGCAAGGGCAAGTTCAAGTCCTCCACCCATACAAGCACCATTAATATAAGCAATTGTTGGAATTGAAAGATTTTCAAGTTTATTGAATATTTTATGAACTTCCATTAAAGCATCGTAAACTTCTTCTGAGTTTTTTAATTGCTCAATCTGCTTAATATCAGCACCTGCAATAAAAATATCTTTTTTTGCACTATCAATTAAAAGAGCTTTTATTGTGTGATCATTTTGTACTAAATCTAGTTTTTCATCAAATTCTTTTAAAATTTCAAAAGATAATTTATTTATTTTTTCATCTTTTAAATCAAAAGTTATAGTTGCTATATCTTGGTTAATTTCAAATTTTATGTTATTTATTAAATTGTTCATATTATATCTCCAATAAAAAAGCAGCACCTTGTCCGCCACCAATACATAAAGTAGCAAGCCCTGTTTTTGCATCCTGTTTCATCATTTCATAAATTAATGTTACT
>JAIELU010000255.1 GCA_019752775.1 Campylobacterales bacterium
AATAAATTTATTGTGGATTTAGAAATTAATCTGAATTTAGAAAATAAATGGAATAAAAAATTTAAAAAAGAAATAAATCAAATTTCTCAGAGTATATCAACTCTTCTGCTTCATATCCAGTAAATGTTGATTTAACACGGTATCCTTCGTTTTCTAAGTGTTCTTGTATAATTTCATTGAGTAATATATCATCTTCAAGAAAGAGTATTTTCATAAAAATCCTTTAAAAGATTTTATCATAAAAGTTTTAAACTAATTTGTTTTTACTCATACACTCCACACACTCTTGATACAATCAAAATAAAAAAAGGATTTATTATGTTTGAGTTTATGAATATGAACATGACATTATTTCATGGTTTTTCAATGTTTATTTTTTGGGCAATATTTTTTTATTTATTTGTTTCAATTGATATAAAAGAAAAACCATCTTTATTAGATATTCTGAAAAAACGATTAGCAAAAGGTGAAATAACTCAAGAACAGTTTGAATCAATAAAAGCTACATTAAAATTAAAAGAGGAAATATAAATATGAAGAAAACTATTTTATCATTAATGTTAATTACTAGTTCAATTTTTGCAATGGAAGGTAAAACTATGACAGTTTATAAATCACCTTCTTGTGGTTGTTGTAGTGAATGGATTGATATTATGAAAAGTAAAGGTTTTGAAGTAAAAACTATTGAAACAAATGAAGTTAATACTATAAAACAAAAGGCTGGTTTACAAGCTGGACAAACATCATGTCATACAGCATTTGTTGATGGATATGTAATTGAAGGTCATGTAGACTATAGTGCAATAAAAAAAATGCTTGTTGAAAAACCAAATATTTTAGGAATTACTGTTCCTGGTATGCCAATAGGAAGTCCTGGAATGGAGCAAGGAAATACTAAACAAGCTTATAATATATTGTATGTAAATAAAGATGGTTCTACAGGTGTGTATGAATCTCATTAGAAAATAAATAGGATATTAATAAAATGAAAATACTTTTACTTGAAGATGATGTTATTCTAAATGAGATAATTGAAGAATTTTTGTTATCTTTAAATTATGAAGTAATTACTGCTTTTGATGGGAATATTGCTGAAGAGTTAATCTATGAAGAGAGTTTTGACCTTTTATTATTCGATGTTAATATTCCTAATATTACAGGATTTGAACTGTTAAAAAATATTCGTCAAAATAATATTAATATCCCTACAATATTTATAACATCAAGACATACAGCTGATGATGTAAAGATAGGATTTAACTCTGGTTGTGATGATTATATTAAAAAACCATTTGAATTAAGTGAATTAGAACTCAGAATTGAAAATATAAAAAGATTAAGACAAATTGATAATCATGGACAAATAAAAATAGATAATGACACTTTTTATAATTATGAAAAAAAAGTTATCATAAGAAATAATGAAGAGTTTAATTTATCAAAAATAGAAACAAAGATTTTAGAATATTTCTTAAAAAATAAAAATAAAACTATTTCTATAGATGAAATATCAGTAAATAATTGGGTTTATGATGAAATGCCTGAATCTACAACAATAAGAACATACATTAAAAATTTAAGAAAAAAACTTAATGATGAAACTATAACAACCCTCAAAGGAATTGGATATAGATTTAATATTAGTTAAGATTGATTATTTTATAGAAAAAAACAAATTCTAAATGTTAAAAAAGCAAGAAACAAAAAGTTAATCTAATAAGGAAAAATATGAAAAACAAATATTTGCTTCTTTTAATCTCTTTTTCATTTCTATTTATAGGTTGTGAAGAGGGGAAAAAAGCCCAAGTTATTGAACAAAAAGATATAAAAAATACCATTGAATTAAAAAAAGAAGTTGATAAAACTTATAATTTAAAAACATTTGATGGAGAAACAATAAAATTAACAGTTGATAATAATATATTAATATCAGATAAATTAGAAGATAAGCTAGTTCTTATAAATTTCTGGGCAACTTGGTGTCCTCCTTGTAAAAAAGAAATTCCTGTATTTAATGAAATTTATGAAAAATATAAAGATAATTTTATTGTTATAGGTGTTTTATATGAAAAAGACTTAGATATGAATACTTTATCTAGTTTTATAAAAGAAAATAATATAAAATTTCCAATTACTATTAGTGAGGATGAAAACTTTAGACTAGCTAAAGAACTTGGGGATGTAAAAAAAGTTCCAGAATCTTTTTTATATGGAAAAAATGGATTGTTTATTGAAAAATATACGGGAATAGTAGATGAGAAAAACCTTGTTAATCATATAAAAGATAGTTTAAAATAAAATTATTGTAGTCTTTTTATTAAAATTATTTCTTCATTAGAATTTTTAAGTTGCAGGAATCCACCTATAAAGTGTAGCTAAAGATACACCTAAATCTTTTGCCACATCTTTTGGTGGAATCCCTGATTCTAAAAGTTTCTTTGCACTTGCTAGTTTACTATCAGTCATAGTTCTTTTTCTTCCACCAACACGTCCTAACTTTTTTGCAGATTCAAGTCCAGCTTTTGTCCGCTCTACTATTAATTCTCGCTCCATTTGGGCTAAACTAGCCATTACATGAAAAAAGAATCTTCCACTTGGTGTTGATGTATCTATTGAATCAGTTAAACTTTTAAAATGAATATTTTTAGAATTAAGTTCACTTACAAGTTCAATTAAACTTTTTACACTTCTTCCTAATCTATCAAGTTTCCATACAACTAAAGTATCATTTTCTCTTAGCATTTCAAGAGCTTTTAAAAGACCTGGACGATTATCTTTTGTGCCACTTAGTTCATCTTCATAAATTCTTTCACATCCAGCTTTTTCTAAAGCATCTTTTTGTAAAGAAAGATTTTGATCAGTTGTTGAAACTCTTGCATATCCTATAAGCATTAGATTATCCTATTGAAAATTTTTACAAAGAGCTTGTATAACTAAATCATATTCTTCTTGGGTTAATTTAGCTATTTTTTCTTTGATCTTAAATTTATTTAATGTTGTAATTTGATTGATTAAAACATCTGAATCATCTATTAGATTATCTCTATTTTGAATTCTTAATCTATAAGGAAACATATCATCAAGTATATTAGAAGATATTGGTAAAATGATAACTGTATCTAAAATAGAGTTTTCATCATCTTTTGAAATAATTAAAGCTTTTGTATTTTGTTCTGTAATAACTATATCTTTACAATTAAATTCATTTTTCAACTACATATCCTTCATAATAGTATGATTGTTCTATTCCTTTAAATATTACTTCTCTATCATCTATTTTATCTGTAAGATTAGCATTTAATAAAAATCTTAGTTCCAAATCATTAATAGGGCTTCTCTCCATTGATTGTAAATATAATTCTTTATCTACAAATTGCCAATTAACAACTTTTTTTAGATTTTTCTTTAGCATCATATCAAGCCAAATACGCATAGTTCTTCCATTACCTTCCATAAATGGATGAGCTATATTCATTTCAACATATTTTGCTATTATCTCTTCAAAAGTATTTTCATTCATAGTTTCTATTTTGTCCAAAATCTCTTTTAAATATAAAGAGTTAGCAAATCTAAAATTACCTTTTGAAATATTAAGAGTTCTAATTTCTCCAGCAAAATCATATAATCCATCAAAAAGGAATTTGTGAATTTGTTGTAAGCCTTTTAAAGTTCCAACTTCAAAATTATCTATCTCTTTACTATCAAAAAGTAGATATGCTTTTTCAATACTTAATTTATCAATATTTTTCATGAGTTGTTTTCACTCTCTTTTTCAAAATCTTCATGTTGTTTTAATTTTTTAAGTTTAGCTAATTTTTCATCACGATCAATTTCATCAATCAAAGGTTTAATTTGTTTTTCATATTTAGAAGAAATGAAATATCCTAATGTAACATTTTTTCTTTTATCAACAATTTGAGCAATATCCATACTTTTTATTAATGATGGTTTATTCTGAATATCTGTAATACCATAGATTAACATCTAGTAATCCTTTATATATAATTATTATATATAGATTATATCTTATAGATAGTTATAAACTAACTAAAATATAAAGAATAATAAATAAATTTTCTTAAAACTCATATAAATTATAACAAATTAAGAATTAGTTTTGAGAATAGTTTTTGAGAATTTAAAAGTATGATTTTATGGAATTTAGTAATTTGCTTTTTTTCATTCTTAAAAACCACCATTTATGAGAAAGATTTTTTATGCTAAGAGTTAAATGTTGATTTTTTTCTAAGTTGAAGAATAATTAAAATTGTTAGCAAAAAAAATCACTTTGTAAGTCAAAGTTATTTTAAAAGTTAAGTTATATTAGATTAAGCTATATTTAAGAACTATGGCGCATTTGGTACCATTGTGCAAACTTAGCCTACCTTAGTATGACTTTTAATTAAAAAATCAATCCTAGGGCAAATATAGAGTGTTATATTTTTATACAAATTGAAGATACTATCTTGTTGACGATGAATATAGAAAAAAGATTGTTTTTCCATTCATTTAAGACTTTTTTTGCATTGATATTGACTCTCGGAAATATCAAAATTATTTTAATTTATCAATTGTCA
>JAIELU010000028.1 GCA_019752775.1 Campylobacterales bacterium
ACTTCAGTCCATTGTAATATCCATTCTTAGCATGAGTTGTGAAATTCTCAACTGCTTTTGGTGCAACTTGTGGGAAAAATTTTATTTTTATAGTTCCCATAGTTGTTTCCATACTTGCAATAACATCACCTTTTTTTAATATATCACCATCATGTTTCAAAAATTTACAATCAAACTTTTCAGTTCTTGCTAATACTTTTGCATATTGAACACCAGCTAAAATTCCATCTGATTTACAAATAGCTCGTGCTGTAAATCTTCCTTTTGGAGCAACATCAAAGAATAAATCTCCTCTTCCATTATCTTCAATAATGGCATTTTTAACAAATCTTTTAATATTTATCATACTTCAAACATCCTTTCAAGAGCAACTTTCGCCCACTTTGCTGTATCTTGTGAAACAACAATTTCACACTCTTTTGATATATTATTATCTTTTATAGATTTTAAAGTATTGTAAACATCCTGTAGCGTTGTTTCATTCATTGTTGGACATTCTGGTTTTGTTGAACTTAAAATATAAGTATTTTTATCTCTTAATCTATTTACCATATTAAACTCCGTTCCAACTGCAATTTTTTGCTCTGGATTTAGATTTTTAATATAAGTAATCAATTGAGAAGTTGAACCCACAAAATCAGCCGCATCACAAACACTAGGATCACATTCAGGATGAACGGCTATCAAAATATCTGGGAACTTTTGTCTATAAAACTCTATGTCTTCCACAGAAAATTGTTGATGAACTGAACAAAAGCCATTATAACAAATAACATCAGCTTCCTTTAAATCACTTCCATCACCAACTATTGCAGATTTTAGATTTAAAGATTTTGCAAAATTTTGTCCCAAACATCTATCTGGAACAAAAAATATCTTTTTACCAGATTTCAAACCTTTTTCAATAATCTTATAAGCATTTGAAGAAGTACAAACCATTCCGCCCATTTGTCCAACTTTTGCTTTTACAGCAGCACTTGAATTTATATAAGTTATCGGTAAAATGTCATCGTTTGAAATACCAGCATCATTTATTTTTTTTAAATTCTCTTCAAAATATCCAACATCAATCATCCTAGCCATTGCACAACAAGCAATTTTTGGCATAAGAACTGTTTTTTCTGGACTCATAACTTTTACGCTCTCACCCATAAAACCAACACCACAAAATACAACATATTTTGAATCTGTAAGCATCACTTTTTTAGCAAGTTCCAATGAATCACCTGTAATATCAGCTAATTCGAATACTTCGTCCCTTTGGTAAAAGTGAGCAACTAATGTCACATCTAACTCTTTTTTTAATTTTAGTATTTCTTCTTTTAAATTCAAAATAAACCTTCAAATTTTTGTTAAATGTGAATATAACAAAATTTTAGTTATAATCTCATTTAATCACACACTTAGAACAAGGGTTATATATGGATTTTTTCACAAATATAAATATTTTATTTTTTCTAGCTGCCTATTTAGTGGGTTCTATTCCTTTTGGTTCAATATTGGCAAAAACATTTGCAGGAGTTGATATTACAGCCTCAGGTAGTAAATCAATCGGAGCTACAAATGTTCTTCGAGTTGTAAAAGAAACCAATCCAAAATTAGCAAAAAAATTAGGGATTGCAACAGTTTTACTTGATGCTTTAAAAGGCGCAGTTGTATTGCTTGTAGCTATGTATTTTGAAGTTAGCCCCTCTACACTTTGGGCGATTGCAATTTTAGCTGTTTTAGGACACTGTTATTCTATTTATTTAGGACTTGAAGGTGGAAAAGGAGTTGCTACTGGGCTTGGTGTTTATTTAGTACTTATTCCAATTCCTACACTTATTGGCGCTGTTGTTTGGATTGTTTGTGCAAAAGTTCTAAAAATATCTTCATTATCTTCACTTTTAGGATTGGTTGCAGTTATTGTAAGTGCTAGTTTTTTAAATGATGGATTAAATGTAGGTTCAAATGTACCTATGTATATTATTGCTTTTATTATTATATATAAACATATTCCAAATATTGTAAGAATTATAAAAGGTGAAGAGAAAAAAGTTATATGAAAATCGAAATTACTGATTTAACTTTTAAATGTATAATAGGAATTTTAGACTTCGAACGAATAAAAAAACAAAAAGTTATAATAAATATCTCTTTTGAATATGAATATTCAAAAGATTTATTTATAGACTACTCAGAAATATCTGCACTTATAAAAAAAACCATGAAAGAACAAAAGTTCTTACTTCTTGAAGATGCTATCTTATATATTGAATCATTATTACAAAATAGTTACAAAATTCATGCTCTAAATATCAAAATATCAAAACCTGACATACTAAAAAACTGCATAGTTAGCCTAAGCAATTAACGCTTAAAATAGGACTTAAAGTGTCCTAAAATAGCAATAACACAGCAATAACAAATAGTTAATTAAAAATTAACTTAAATTAACAGTTAATTAACATCAAAATAGTCATTTTAAGAAAACTTTAAAATTTAGTAATGTAGAATGGTCGCAACGGTATGTCGGAAAAAGTTTAAGACAATAGTTTTAGATGAGTTCGCGCGCTCCGGTAGACTGAAAATAGAATTTCGAAATTTTAGGAGAACAAATGAAAAAAATCGCAAAATTAAGTTTAGTAGCTGCTGTTGCAGTTGTAGGTTTAACTACTGCTAATGCTCAACCATTAGAAGAAGCAATCAAAAATGTAGATGTATCAGGATCTGTTGTTTATAGATATAATAACACTGGTAATGATAGTAACGTAAATACAAATACAAATCCAGATGCTGCAACTAATAATTATAAAGTTGGGTTAAATCTTTCTTCAAAAGTAAATGAAGATGTTAAATTTAATTCAAGAATTTTAGTTGGTGGTACTGATGGTGGTTGGGCTGCAAATGGTTTAAATGCTCAAGATGGTGCAGATGCAAATCCAACAGTAACTTTATCTAATGCTTATTTTGGATATACAGGTATTCAAAATACAACAGTTAATGTTGGTAAACAAGGTTTAACAACTCCATGGACTGTAGCTACTCAAATTGATGGAAATGAGCAAAATGGAACTGGTATTTTAGCTCTTACAACTGTTGGACCTGTTACTTTAGCTGGTGCATACTTTAATCAAACAAATCTTAACGATGCATCAACATCAAATTCAAATCCAACAATTATTAGTACTATACTTGATGGTTCTGAAGATATTTTAACTGCTGGAGCTATCGTTGCTGCTGGTCCTGTAACTTTAGATGCTTGGTACATAGATTTAGCAGATAAATTTGATAGTTATACTATTGGAGCAAAATCTGATTTAGATTTATCTGGTGTAAAATTAGGGGTAGATGCTAGATGGGCTTCGTTAGAAGTAGATAAAAGTTTAAATGCAACTGGTGATAAAAACACTATGGCAAAACTTGCTTTAACTGCAAAAGCTGGAATTGTAAATGGTAAAATTGCATATGCTATGACTGGTAAAGATGGAGGATTAACTGCATTAGATAACGATGCTAATACTACTTTATTAGGTTGGTCTATCACTTCTAATGGTAAAGCTGATGCTGATTACTGGCAAGCAGTTGCAGGTGTAGATATTTTATCTAACTTAAACTTATCAGCTAACTATGGTAACTTACAATATATAGCTGCTGCAAATTCTACAACAGATATTGAAGAAGAAGAAATTTATGCTCAATTATTATACAAAATGAGTAAAAATTTAACTACTTATGTTAGATATGGAACTTATACTAAAGAAACTTCTGCACCAGGTGTTGCAACAGTTGATAATAATGATGATATAAGAGGAAGATTACAAGTTGCTTATACATTCTAATATTTTTAGAGTATAAAACTTTTTTCTTAAAGGCTAGAGATTTTTCTCTAGCCTTTTTTTATTTCTAAATTCTAACTATATCTTCTACTTATTCTAAATATTTAACCTTATTATGATAAAATTAGCAAAATTAAAAAAAGGATTTTATCTTGAAAAAAGCGATTCTTTCAACTATACTACTATTAAGCTCAACTGCAATTCTTGCAGATACAACTATGTGTTTCAAAGAAAATCATAAATCTATGGCTACAATAGAAAACACAGTTCTTGATGGTGGTATTTGTAATGGAAAATTTACAGTAAATGATATGAAAGCAAAAGGCTGGAGCGTAGATGATATAAAAATTTCACAAACACCAACTGGTATGAGTTTTATTTATGTGTTAAAAACTACATCAACTGCAACATCTTCTTCATCATCGAATTTTGTAGGAAATCAAGCTCAAATGGAAGCAAACATTCTTGCTAAACTTGAAAAGAAAAAAGAAGTAGAAGAAAAAGCAAAAGTTGAACAAGAGATAAAAGAGAGTGCAACTATTGCAAAAGAACTTTACACAGCAAAATGTCAAACATGTCATGGAATAAATGGTGAAAAAAGTGCTTATAATACTTCAAGACCTCTAAAAGATTTGTCAGTTGAAGATATGCAAGAATCAATCAAAAACTATAAAGTTGGAAGTGTTAATTCAATGAATGCAAATATTATGACACCTTATGCAAAT
>JAIELU010000201.1 GCA_019752775.1 Campylobacterales bacterium
CGATGATGCATCTGTGCAATGAAACGAACATTTTTCAAATTTCTCTGAATGAATTATTTTAGAAAATGGAATGGAGATTTAGTCTTAAAATGGAAATAAATAAATTTTTAAAAATAGGATTTTTTGTAATTATTACATCAATCCTTTTTACTGCGTGTGCAAATAAAGCAAATGTCAAAAATGTTAAGAAAGTTGATCAAGTAAATGTTAAAAGTATTAGTGATATTTTAAATGACTCAAATAAGTCATTTGAATATGATGCTAATCAAAAATTATATAAAAATAAATCTACAAAAATAGAGACTACAAATAATTTATTAACAGAACTTGGAAAACTTTGTTCAGATAATAAAGGTAAGTTTGTTAGTATGAATTATTATATTAATAAAAATTATGTTAATTCATATCCTAATAATAAAGCTAGTGTTTGTGAAGTAAACAATGAAGCTTATTTTATAACGCATCAAGCAAATACAAATGATAATATTTATTACTCTGTTAGTATTGATGAAAAAGCAAAAAAGATTTATCAAAATTTTAAAAATCATCAATTTGAAATAACCCCAGCGATTAAAGAAGATACTCAAACTGTCATTAAAGAAAGACAAGAAATTATAAAAAGAGAAGCTTCAAGAGAGCAAAAAACGAAACTTTTGTTTAATAAAAAAGATCAAAAAGCAATGACTTTTTTTGATTCTTGGAGATATTCTGGAAAAGAAGCACCTTGTTCTAAAAAATGTACTGATTTAAATAAAAGAAGTACTGGTTATTCAACATTAAAAGAAGCTGTTAATAATAACTGGCAATTAGTTTCTAAAACCGAAGAGATTGAAGAAGCAATAGATGATTCTTGTACTTGTTCTGGATATTCTGTTTTAGTAAAAAAACTACCTACTGAATCAAAATAAGTAAATAAAGGTTGTTCCTTTATTTACTTGTGATTCAACTTTAATTTCAATCTTATTTTTGGCACAAATAGTCTTAACAATACTAAGCCCTATTCCAAAACCACCCGTTATTTTATCACCTCTATAATATCTCTCAAAGATTTTTGATTTATCTTTTATTCCTATTCCTTCATCTTTAAATATTAGACTAATTTGATTATTATCTTTTTGTAAAGATATTTCAATATTTGAGCCATCTTTTGAATATTTTATTGCATTTGAAATATTATTATCAATAATTCGATAAAGTTCTAATTCATTAAATATTATAAAAATATCATCTTGGATATTTTTTGAAAATCTAATATTTTTTGAGATTACTAAGTCATTAAAAAACTCTATTCTTCTTTCTAAAAAAAGTGAAAAATTTATATCAGTTTTTTCATCTTTTACCATATTTTGTTGCATATAATATTCTAAATCTTCGTAAATAACAGTCATATTTTTTAGAGCTGATTTTATTCGTAAAATATGTTTATCATTTTTTAATCGCATTTGTAGCATATCTACATTAATTCTAGCAACACCAATTGGTGTTTTTAATTCATGCATTGCATCTTTTAAGAAATCATCTAAATAATGATTAAGTCTTTTATATGGTTCAATACTTTGTTTTATAATAAAAAATGACGATAAAAATATAAAAAAGCTAATTGATAAAACTAAAATAATTGCATTATATATTACTTGTGAGTTATCAATTTTTTTGCAAACAATTAGAAATTTTGCTTCAAACATATTTTCATTTAAATAATTTTTATAACAAATTTCATCTTTATTTGTTATAAATTCATCAAAGAAGTCTAAATTATTTTTTTCTAATAAAGAAAAAATTATCTGATTATTTTTATCAAAAATACCAGAAAAATATATATTAGACCTCGGATAATAAAAAATTGAACTATTTTCTTTTTCAAAACTATCCATTTTAGAAATAACAGAATAAGCATGATTTTTTAAGTCCATTTTATCTTTTATATTTTGATTTTCAAAAGAAGAATCCAAATAAAAATATATTGGAATAAAAGCTATCAACAAAGTTAATAAACCTTGAATTAAAATATATTTAATCTCATATTTATTATTTATCAATTTTATATCCTACGAATCTTTTTGTTTTAATAAAATCTTTACAAGTTTTTTCTCTAATTCTTTTTATACACATTCTAATATCTGAATATGAAATATCTTTATTTTCCCAAATTTTTTCATGTAATGTTTCAATTGAGACAAAAAAACCTCTATTTTGAACTAAAAAAGAGACTAATTCACTCTCTTTAAAACTCAAATCTATTTGTTCTTTTTCTTTAAATAAAATATTTTTTTTCACATCAAACTCATAATCAGGAACAATTTGTATAAAATCATCAAAAGTCTTAAAACAACTATTTTTAATAAGTTGTTCAATCCTAAATTTTAATTCAATCAAATCAAAAGGTTTTCTAATATAATCATTACACCCTAAATCATAACCTCGACTAAGATTTGTAATATCGGTCAAAGAAGTAAGAATAATAATTGGAGTATTTAATCCCTCTTTTCTAATAGTTTCAACCAAAGTAAAACCATCCATTCCCGGCACTCTTATATCTAAAAGTAATAAATCATAACTATTGGTAAAAATAGCATCTAAAGCATCATCGCCATTTTCAAAATCATCTACAATAAAATCCAGTTCTTGCAAAAACTCTTTTATAGATATTTTATATAAATAATCATCTTCAAGTAGTAAAATTTTCATATTTTCACTTTATAATAATCTCTTTTTTTTCTTTTAAAGAGTTGTTTTTAAAGTTTGTATCTTTTATATTTATTTCACCTGAATACTCATATCTTGGTAAATATTTAAAATTTTGTTCATTTTTATCAAAAGAAATCATTAAAATACCAACACTTTTTAAATCAATATCTCCCAAAGGAATTTGGGTAATTATCTTATTATTGTACTCATAATAAAACTTTGCACTGCTTAGATAACTTTTATTTTGCAAAAGTAAATCATGAAATTTTTTATCATATTCATTTTGAATAATTACAAAATCATGCAATAAATTATCCTCTTGATAAGATGTAGCAATTGGTAAAAACTCTTTTTTCAAAAGTGGAATAATCTCAATTCCCATATATTTTAGTCTATTTCTCAAATCACTATAATCTAAAATAATTTCAAGAGTTCCTATGTATTCATTTTTTTGATTAAAAATAGGTGAAATTGCTTTGATATTAAATCTTTTTCCCAGTTCATTTGATACAAAAGGTTCTTGGGTTTCTTTTACTTTTATTAAGCCTTTTCTAAAACTCTCTAAACTTAATCCCTCATCTTTATCTTCCCAGCTTCGCACAAAAACTTTTAAATCTTTTGTATGAACTTGGACTTGAATATTATTTATATTTGTGTAATTTTTTATATTTTCAAGGGAATTTAAAAGTTCTGTTTTTAACTCTTTTGGTTTATTATTTTCTAAAAAACTAATAATATTTTGATTCTTAGAAAATAGTATTGCCAAAGATAAAGCGTAATTTTTTTGGTTTGTTAGTTCATTTTGTACAAGTTCAACTCTATTTGAAACTAAAATATCTATTTGATTTTGTTCTATTTTATTGTTATATTTATATAAAAAATAAAATAGTGTTATAAAAACAATAATAAAAGATAAGATGAAATTTTTGTATGTTTTGTTCATGGGTAATTTTAACTAATTAAAAAGAGAATACACTAAAGTATCCTCTTTTTTTTAGTTTATTTTATAAATTTTCCAAAAGGACCTACTTGGTTCTCTTTTGTTTCAATATTTGGTCTATATACATCAGGAGCTTTTACATCTTCTAATGGGAAATCTTTTATTCTATCAGCTTTATCAGGTCTAAAATTTGAATCCATATTGATAAATGCAGCTACATTATAAGCTTCTTCATCAGTTAAAATTGGATTTTCTTTTGTTGCACCTAATGGCATATTACTTTTTATAAAGTCAGCAGCTTTTAAAACTCTATACATTCCAGCACCTTTATTATATGTATCTTTACCCCATAATGGTGGATACATATATCCATTTGCTCGACCATCATTTTTTATACCTTCACCATTTGAGCCATGACATGAAGCACATTGTTGTTCATAAACAACTTTACCTTTTACAGGATCAGCAGCTTGAGTTTTAATCATTTTTCTATCAATAGGACTTAAACTTTTACCTTCTAATTTATCAACTCCACCAACTGGATAACCTTGACTCAACCAATACATATAAGTCTGCATTGCTTTCATTTCTTTACTATCAAGTGGTAATTTCTTACCATTCATACTTCTTTCCATACAACCATTGATTCTATCTGCAAGGGTACCTATACTATTACCTCTTGCTCCGTACTGTGGAAATGCAGCAAAGATTCCGATATATGATGAAGAATAAGGTTTTGTTCCTGCTTCTAAGTGACAACTTTGGCAATTTAGATTATTCCCCGCATATCTCATTTTTGAGTCTTTTACTTCTGGACCTATGTATTCTGATGTATGAACAATAAGTTCTTTACCATATTTTACTAACTCTCCAAA
>JAIELU010000061.1 GCA_019752775.1 Campylobacterales bacterium
AATATATTAAAGAGTTTTATAAACAAATATAAAATAATCTTCAAAATAATAGGTCTTAAACCTATTATTTTTCTAATAAAATTTATCTGTAGTTATTTTTATATTCAACATAATGAGCAGCATGAGCGATTAATTTGTCCACATCCTCTTGTGTTAATTGTTTAACAACTTTTGCAGGACTTCCCATAATCATACTTCTTGGAGGAAATACTTTTCCCGAGGTTACAAGTGAATTTGCTCCAACGATACTGCCCTCACCAATAACTGCATCATCCAAAATAGTAGCACTCATCCCAATCAAACAATTGTCTTCAATTTTACAGCCATGAAGCATAACTTTGTGTCCAATTGTTACATTATCTCCGATAATTGTTTTTGTGTTTGTATCTGTGTGAATACATGATAAATCTTGAATATTTGTGTTTTTACCAATTTTTACTTCATTTACATCAGAACGAATCACACAACCAAACCAAACTGACGAATCTTTACCAATTTCAATATTTCCGATTAAATCAGCACTTGGTGCAATCCAAGCTGATGGGTGAATTTCTGGGTAAAACTCTTTAAATTTTAAAATCATAGCTTTTCTCCTTAGCTTTTTGAATTATTATATCTTCTGAGGTAAAAAATTGCAATAAAAAAAGGTGACTTAAAAAAAGCCACCTTTTTTAGAAATAAAAATAGAAAAATCAAAAATTATTTTCTATTTTTATTTTTACCAGCAATGATAAATCTTAAAGCATTTAATCTAATAAATCCTTCAGCATCTTTTTGATTGTAAACTTCATCTTTTTCAAAAGTTGAGTAAGCATCATCATATAAAGAGTTAATTGATTCTCTTCCAACAACCATAACATTACCTTTGTAAAGTTTAACTTTTACTGTTCCTTCAACATTTTTTTGAGTTGCATCAATAGCTGCTTGAAGCATTTCTCTCTCAGGTGAGAACCAATATCCTTGGTAAATTAACTTAGCATATTTAGGCATTAACTCATCTTTTAAATGTGCAGCTTCTCTATCTAAACAAATAGACTCAATAGCTCTGTGAGCTTTTAACATGATAGTTCCACCTGGAGTTTCATAACAACCACGAGCTTTCATACCAACATATCTATTTTCAACAATATCAACTCTTCCAATACCGTGTTTATTACCATATTCATTTAATTTAGTTAATAATGTAGCGGGTGACATTTCAACACCATTTAATGCAATTGGATCACCATTTTTGTATGTTAAAGTTAAGTATTCAGCTTCATCAGGTGCAAGTTCAGGAGCTGTTGTCCATAACCACATAGATTCTTCAGGTTCATTAGCTGGGTTTTCTAAATGTAATCCTTCATAAGAAATATGTAATAAGTTTGCATCCATAGAATATGGACTAACAGCTGGATTTCCATCTTTATCAAGATGTTTTTGAGCAATTTCAATACCATGCTTTTTTGCATATTCAAGTAAACTTTCTCTTGAATTTAATTCCCATTCTCTCCAAGGCGCGATTACTTTAATATCAGGTCTTAATGCTAATGCACCTAATTCAAATCTAACTTGGTCATTTCCTTTTCCTGTTGCTCCATGAGATACAGCTTCTGCACCTGTTTGGTTTGCAATATCAATTAATTTTTTTGCAATTAAAGGACGAGCTATAGAAGTTCCAAGTAAATATTCACCCTCATAAATAGCATTTGCTCTAAACATAGGGAAAACATAATCTTTTACAAACTCTTCTTTAATGTCTAAAATGAAAACATTTTCAGGTTTAATACCACAAGCGATTGCTTTAGTACGAGCTGGTTCAACTTCTTCACCTTGACCTAAATCAGCTGTAAAAGTAATAACTTCAGCATTGTATTCATCTTGAAGCCATTTTAAAATAATAGAAGTATCAAGCCCACCACTGTAAGCTAATACAACTTTTTTAATATCTTTTTTACTCATAAATTTATCCTATATTGCTTTATTTTTAAGGTTTGTATTTTAACTTAAATTAGCTATAATCTACTTTATGAGAATAGATAAATTTTTAAATGCCGTTAATATTACTAAACGAAGAGCTGTGGCTGAGGATATGCTTGAACATAAGGTTGTTTTTATAAATGACCAAGCTGTGAAAAAAGCAAAAGAGGTTAAGGTTGGAGACACTATCGAGATTAGGTATTTAGAAAAAACTGAAAAATTTAAAGTACTACAAATACCAAATACAAAATCAACTCCAAAATCAAAAATCGAAGAATTTGTGCAAAGGATAGACTAAATGTTTAATGCAGCTAAATTAAAATTTGATGATATTTTTGAAAATAGATTATCACAAATAGAAATTAGAGAATATTTATTAGAACTTTATGAAAGAGGTGAAACAGCTGCTGAAATAGCAGGAGCTGCAAGTGCTATGAGAGATCATCTTATACCACTTCCTATTCATGAAGATTTAAGAGCAAAAGCAATTGATGTGGTGGGAACTGGTGGAGATAAAAGTTATAGTTTTAATATTTCTAGTACAGTTTCTATTTTACTAGCAGCTTGTGGATGTTATGTTGCAAAACATGGAAATAGAAGTGTTACGAGTAAGTCAGGAAGTGCTGATATGCTTGAAGTTTTAGGAATAAATTTAAATTTAGATTTAGAAAGTACTGCAAAAATGCTTGAAGAAACTGGATTTGCTTTTATGTTTGCAAATAACCATCATCCAGCAATGCAATATATCACTCCTGTTAGAAAAACAATTCCCCACAGAACTATTATGAATATTTTAGGACCTTTATGTAATCCAGCTGGTGTTACAAAACAAGTAATTGGGGTATTTGATAAAAGTTATATAAATAGAATTGCAGCAGCCTTAGATATGTTAGATACAAAAAGAGCCATGATTTTATCATCAAATGATGGAATGGATGAAATCTCAGTTTCTGATATAACATATGCAACACTTTTGATAAATGGAAAAATTACAGATATTGAAATAAACCCTGAAAATTACGGTATTCCACTTGCCTCTAAAGATGATATTATGGGTGAGGGTCCTGAATTTAATGCCAAACTTACATCTGATATTTTATCTAAAAAAATAGTTGGTGCAAAACTTGATATTGTTCTGATAAACACAGCAGCAGCTTTGATTATAGATGAAAAAGCTAGAGATTTTAAAGATGGTATTGATATGGCAAAAGCTGCAATCATTAGTGGTGCAGCAAAAGATAAATTAGAACAAATTATAAAAGTATCTAATCGATTAAGTTAAGGTTTAGTTTGCAAAAGAAGTTTGAATTAGAATTAAATGAATTAGATGTTTTAATAAAATATTTAAAAGAAATTATCAATGAAGATTGTATTGTAATTTTAAGAGGTGATTTGGCAAGTGGCAAAACTACACTTGTTAAAAATTATGTAAAAGCCTTAGGTTTGGCTGATTTAGTTACTTCTCCCACTTTTTCACTACAGGCTATTTACTCAAATGATATTTTTCATTATGATGTTTATAATAAAACTTTGAGTGAATTTATTTCATTAGGGATGCTTGAAGAGTTTGAAAAACATGGTGTTCATTTTGTAGAATGGGGCGATGAAAGATTAGAAGAGATTTTAAATGATTATGGATATAAAGTGATTTTAATTGAAATAGAAAAAAAAGATAATAAAAGGCTATATAAAATAAATGCATAAATTACATATACAAGATATAACAAAAACTATCAAAAAAACGCAAATTCTTCATGGTATTTCAATAGAAGTAAAATCAGGTGAAATTGTTGGATTATTAGGTCCAAATGGAGCTGGAAAAACAACTACATTTTATACTGTTTGTGGTTTAGTAAAACCAACAAGTGGAAAAGTTTTTTTTGATGATGAAGATATTACTTCTCTTCCTTTACATAAAAGAGCTTTAAAAGGAATAGGTTATTTACCACAAGAATCATCTATATTTAAAGATTTATCAGTTGAAGATAATCTAATGTTAGCTGCTCAAATTGTTACAAAAGATAAAGAGGAACAAAATAGAAGAGTAGAAGAGTTACTTGAGCTTTTTAATATTGAACCAATTCGCCAAAGAATGGGTGTTTCACTTTCAGGTGGTGAAAGAAGAAGAACAGAAATAGCTCGAGCATTAGTTTCTCAACCAAAATTTTTACTTCTTGACGAACCTTTTGCTGGAGTTGATCCAATTGCGGTGAAAGATATTCAAGAAATAATTCATCAATTAACGAAAATAAATATTGGAGTTTTAATAACAGACCATAATGTAAGAGAAACTTTACAAATTTGTGATAGAGCTTATGTTATGAAATCAGGGAGTTTATTAGCAAGTGGGACAAGTGACGAGATTAAAAATGATGTAAAAGTTCGAGAACACTATTTGGGTGATGATTTTAATTTTTAGTAACATTAGAGTTTGAAAAAGAGTAACTGAAAATGTGTTATATTTTAATTTACAGCATGCCAAGTTACAAGATCAGACATTGGGATTCCAGAAGATTGGAGCCGAGTG
>JAIELU010000199.1 GCA_019752775.1 Campylobacterales bacterium
TGAATAATTTAGTAGCAAAAAGATACGTTAAAGCTTTGATTGATGATAGAGATAATCAAGTTATCAGCAACATTAGTAATGATTTAAATACTATTTCTACAGCATTTACTGATGAAAAATTTATTTCAATTATAACTTCTCCTGAAGTTGCTGATTATGCAAAAGTAGATTTAATTATCTCTTTAGTTGATTCAGCTAATGAAACTTTACAAAATTTCATAAAACTGCTAGGTGAAAAAAGAAGGTTATCATTATTACCAATTATTGCAAGAGAATTAAACACTCAAATTGCAAAAATGAATAATAATTATATTGGTGTTGTTTATACTAATCAAGAATTATCAAATGATTATGTCTCTTCAATTGAAGAACAATTTAGTAAAAAATTTAATGTTAAATTATCATTAACACAAAATGTTTGTGATTATGATGGCATTAAAGTAGATATTGATGGACTGGGAGTTGAGATTTCTTTTTCTAAAGAGAGATTAAAATCACAGTTAATAGATCATATTTTAAAAGCAGTTTAGAACTTACAAAGGAGAAATTGAATGGGTGCAAAAATTCAAGCTGATGAAATCAGTTCTATTATAAAAGAAAGAATTGATAACTTTGAATTAAATGTAGATGTAAATGAAACAGGTAAAATTATCTCTTATGCAGATGGTATTGCTCAAGTTTACGGTCTAAAAAATGTTATGGCTGGGGAAATTGTTGAGTTTGAAAATGGTGAGAGAGGTCTTGCTTCTAACTTAGAAGAATCTTCAGTTGGTGTTGTTGTTCTTGGAAAAGGTGAGGGTCTAAGAGAAGGTACTTCTTGTAAAAGACTTGGTAAACTTTTATCTACTCCTGTTGGTGATGCAATGGTTGGAAGAGTAGTTAATGCTCTTGGTGAACCAATTGATGGTAAAGGTGCTATTGCTTCAAGTGAATCAAGACTTGTAGAAGAAAAAGCTCCTGGAATTATGGCTAGAAAATCAGTTCATGAACCATTACAAACAGGGATTAAAGCAATTGATGCACTAGTTCCAATTGGAAGAGGTCAAAGAGAGCTTATCATTGGTGATAGACAAACTGGTAAAACAACTGTTGCTATTGATACTATCCTTAACCAAAAAGGAGAAGGTGTTGTTTGTATTTATGTGGCTATTGGTCAAAAATCATCTTCTGTTGCTTCTATTGTTAGAACATTAGAAGAAGCTGGTGCAATGGAATATACAATTATTGTTAATGCATCTGCTGCTGATTCTGCTGCATTACAATTTTTAGCACCATATACAGGTGTTACTATTGGTGAATTCTTTAGAGATAATGGGAAACATGCATTAATTATTTATGATGATTTATCAAAACATGCTGTTGCATATAGAGAAATGTCATTAATTTTAAGAAGACCTCCAGGTCGAGAAGCATATCCAGGAGATGTATTTTATCTACACTCAAGATTATTAGAAAGAGCTGCTAAAATGAGTGATGAAAGAGGTGCTGGTTCAATGACTGCATTACCAATCATCGAAACTCAAGCTGGAGATGTTGCTGCATATATTCCAACAAATGTTATTTCTATTACTGATGGACAAATTTTCTTAGAAACTAACCTATTTAACTCAGGAATTAGACCTGCAATTAATGTTGGTTTATCAGTATCTAGAGTTGGTGGAGCTGCACAAATTAAAGCTACTAAACAAGTTGCTGGTACTTTAAAATTATCTCTTGCTCAATATAGAGAACTTGAGGCATTTGCACAATTTGCATCAGACTTGGATGAAGCTACTAGAAGAGAATTAGAGCTTGGTCAAAGAATGGTTGAAGTATTAAAACAAGGTGTAAATAAACCACTAGTTATTGAAAAACAAGTTGTTATTATTTATGCAGGTACTAAAGGGTACTTAAATGATATTGCTGTTGGTGATGTTGTAAGATTTGAAGCTGAATTACATGCATTTTTTGAACAAAAATATTCAAATATTTTAAATGCAATCAAATCTTCTCAAAAAATTGATGATAATACAGAAGCAGAATTAAAAGCTGCATTAGAAGAGTTTAAAACTGTATTTAGTGCAAACTAAGGATTAGTCAATGGCTAACTTAAAAGAGATAAAAGTAAAAATAGGTAGTGTTAAAAATACTCAGAAAACTACAAAAGCTATGAAGCTTGTATCTTCTGCAAAACTAACTCGTACTAGACAATTGTCTGAACAAGCTAGAAGTTATGCAAAAAAGATAAATGAGGTTCTTTCTGATATTGCTGCTAGAGTTAGCAAAGTTCAAGACGAAGGAAATATTAGTAGAGCATTCATTCAAAATGATGCACCAAAAACAATTGATATTGTTTTTGTAACTGCTGATAAAGGACTTTGCGGTGGTTTTAATATGGCGACAATTAAAACAGTTAGTAAGTTAATTGCTGAATATGAAGCAAAAGGGACAAAAGTTAGATTAAGAGCTGCTGGAAGAAAAGGTGTTGATTTCTTTTCATTCCAAGGAATTGCTTTAGAGCAAAGAGTTTCTGATTTATCTTCTGCCCCTCAGTATGATAGAGCTGCGGAGTTTATTCATGCTGTTGTTGAGGATTTTAGAAATAAAGTTACTGATAAAGTTGTAATTGTTTACAATGGTTTTTTAAATATGTTAACTCAAGAAATTAGAGTAAGAGATTTATTGCCAATAAGCTTAGATCTTGCAGAAGTAAAAGATACTGGGTCTATGTTAGATATTGAACCAGATGATGATGAAGAAGTGTTAAATGAATTAACTGATAAATATATTGATTTCAATATGTATTATGCTTTAATTGATTCTTTAGCTGCTGAACATAGTGCTAGAATGCAAGCTATGGAAGCTGCAACTAAAAATGCAAAAGAAAAAGTAGATAGTTTAACAGTAGAATATAACAAAGCTAGACAAGCTGCAATTACAACAGAACTGATAGAAATTATCAGTGGTGTTGAATCGTTAAAATAATATAAAGGAGCTGCCCGCATGAAAGGTAAAATTCTTCAGGTAATGGGTCCGGTTGTTGACGTTGAGTTCGACGGATACCTACCAGAAATTAATGAAGCTATTAATGTAGTATTAGCTGATGCTAATGCTGATAGATTAGTATTAGAAGTTGCTGCACATATTGGTGATAGTAGAGTTCGAACTATTGCTATGGATATGACAGAAGGTTTAACTAGAGGTCAAGAGTGTATTGCTACAGGTGGACCTATTACAGTTCCAGTTGGAGATGCAGTTCTTGGAAGAATCTTCAATGTTATTGGTGAGCCAGTTGATGAGGGTGAACCAATTCCTGCTGACACAGAAAGATGGTCTATTCATAGATCTGCTCCTTCATTTGAAGAGCAATCAACTAAAACAGAAATGTTTGAAACAGGTATCAAAGTTGTTGACCTTTTAGCACCATATTCAAAAGGTGGAAAAGTTGGACTATTTGGTGGTGCGGGTGTTGGTAAAACAGTTATTATCATGGAATTAATCCATAATGTTGCATTCAAACACTCAGGATACTCAGTATTTGCTGGTGTTGGTGAAAGAACAAGAGAAGGTAATGACCTTTATCACGAAATGAAAGACTCAAATGTACTTGATAAAGTTGCATTATGCTATGGTCAAATGAGTGAGCCTCCAGGTGCTAGAAATAGAATTGCATTAACTGGTCTTACAATGGCTGAATACTTTAGAGATGAAAAAGGTCTTGATGTATTAATGTTTGTTGATAATATCTTTAGATTTGCACAATCAGGTTCTGAAATGTCAGCACTTTTAGGAAGAATTCCTTCAGCTGTTGGTTACCAACCTACACTTGCATCAGAAATGGGAAAATTACAAGAAAGAATTACTTCTACTTCTAAAGGTTCTATTACTTCTGTTCAAGCGGTTTATGTACCAGCGGATGACTTAACAGATCCAGCTCCTGCTTCTGTTTTTGCTCACTTAGATGCAACTACAGTTTTAAATAGAAAAATTGCTGAAAAAGGTATTTACCCAGCAGTTGATCCACTTGATTCAAGTTCAAGAATTTTAAATGCAGATATTATTGGTCAAGAACATTATGATACAGCTAGAGGTGTTCAATCTGTATTACAAAAATATAAAGATTTACAAGATATTATTGCTATTCTTGGTATGGATGAGTTATCAGAATCTGATAAACTTGTTGTTTCAAGAGCAAGAAAAATTGAAAGATTTTTGTCTCAACCATTCTTCGTTGCTGAAGTATTTACAGGAAGCCCAGGAAAATATGTTGAGTTAAAAGATACTATTATAGGATTCCAAGGAATTTTAAATGGTAAATACGATAGCATCCCTGAAATGGCATTCTATATGGTTGGTGGAATCGATGAGGTTCTAGCAAAAGCTGATAAATTAAAATAACAAAACCATATTAATCTAATCTAATATTAATAAAAATTAATATTGAACTCAAAACGATTGAGTGATGAAAAAACATCAAAGTTCAAATAGGTCATAGATCGGAAGAGCA
>JAIELU010000168.1 GCA_019752775.1 Campylobacterales bacterium
ACCATCTTGCCAACAAGGTAAATGTTTACCAAAGTTTTCAGCAGGCATTATATGTTCCCATTCAATCCTATTAGCTCTTTCATTCTCTTTACCTTTTTTTGTTAGTTCATTTCTTGGAACATAACCACAGCTATTTCTATCTATCATATTATCTTTATTTAAAGGATTATATTTACATTCACAGTAGAAAGTTGTTTGATGGTCTTTATATATTTCTTTTAGTTGTTTTTTTGATTGGTTGAATGATTCGGCGAATATTGTGGTTGTGAATAAAAGAATTGTTATTAGGATTGTTTTTTTCATTGGTTAATTTCTTTCCTTGTTAGTTTGAAGTTTTGAATTATAGTTAATTTTCAAAAATATTATCTAAGTCTATATAGGCAAATTATAAAACCATAATTTATTATAAAATAAAAATATTTAAACAGAATCTAGAAATACAAAATATCTACTACAAAATTTTAACCGTTATAAATTTCCAAACAACTACTTCTGCTAATCTCTCTTTACACTTAAGATAATACAAGCATAATTAATTTTTTTTAAACTAGAATTTTAAATTAATAATTAACTTTACATTTATAAATTTTTTAAGTAATTTATTGATAGCTATTTTTAAATTCTTTCTTTTATCACATCAATTAATCAACTAAAAAGTTTCTATAATTAATGAGTGCAATTAAATATATTTCAAAATAAGAAGAGGGTGATACAACTTCTAATATTTCAATCATGTGAAGAAATGAAATTAGATTAAATAAAAAAACTTGATAAAAATTTATAAAGCTACTGCTAATATTAATCTGACAAAACTTGAACATATATTTATATCTATGACTAAAGAAAAAGATAATGCCAAGTATCTTTTTGTGAAAATATTTAAAGAGGAAGATGATAAAAAAATAAAAGCAACATCTCATAAATATTTATTTTTACTTATGAAAAATATTTATAAATTCTCAAAAAATATAGAAAAATTATTTAGAAAAATAGTTAAAAAGATTTTGTTTAAATTTTGATTATCATAGCAAGAAATTTTCATATCTAAATAAAAAAGATATTTGAAATTTGTTTTTTATTTATGATATTACATATTTTAGATTCTATCAAAGTTACAAGAAAAGATTTAAATATCATAAAAAATGATCTTCTAAGAATTACAAAAACTCGATCTATAAAATGTAATTGTTGCAAAAATATTTAAAACAAAAGAATTTGGACTAAATACAAATATACTTAAAAAATATAAAAGAGATTTGAATCAAATTGAATTGCGAGTATGAAATAAAAAATATTTTAAAAGTAAAATGAAAAAAATCAACTTTTTTTCTTTTAAACCCAAATATTTTTTATATTTAATAAATGATTTTTAATTATGTATTTAAAGGTAGTTTTTAAAGCCCACAAGACAAAAATAAAACAAATCCATACTTTGTATTGAAAAAGATTTATTTTCATTTATAGACGATTTATATAAACTTTTTTAAAAGATTCTTTTTTTAAGGTATATTTCTTATTAGTTAAATTGACTACTTTTGTCAGGACCTAATTATGATATACAGGTATGAAAATTTTTAAAAAGTATGTTTTATAATAAATAATTGGATTTTACTGGGAAGTCAGATATAGAGGTATGAAAATTTTCATTTTAATTTAGAATATTAATAAAAACATAAGATTTTTCTAGGAAGTCAGATATAGAGGTATGAAAATTTTCAAAAATTTAATTTAGTTTTTTAAGAATTGTTAATTTTTCCAATATCCATAGATATAGAGGTATGAAAATTTTCAAAATGTAAAAACCTATGATATAAGAAAATACCTAAAGTAATAGATATAGAGGTATGAAAATTTTCAAATCATATTAAAATAATATAAAAAATCAACATATTTTACTAGGAAGTCAGATATAGAGGTATGAAAATTTTCAAAAAAAAAAAATCAATAATAATTCTATTTAGATTTCAATATATCCTTCTTCAATCTTAATTTACTTAAAATATCTCTCAAAATTTCAGCTAGAAAAATCTTTTTGGGCTGTTTTAAAAAGGTCAACGAATTTTCAATTGTTGGCATTATAGTTGAAAAAAAAGCATAGAACTTTTGCTTTTCATCTACATCAAGCATATGATAAATAAATCTAAAAATATCTTGGTTCTGTATTCTGATTTTTTGCAATCTTGATAAAGAGTATTTATTTTCTAAATATATTTCCATTGCTTTTTTTTCATTTATAAAAGTATCATCTAAATAGTTAAAAACTGATAGTAATATTTTTCTAGAATCAGATTTTTTATATGTTATTATTAGTTCTTCATCGGTTAAATTAAAATCATATTTTTTGATTAATTGTTTTAAATTTGTTCTTGCTAATTCATCGGTTTGTAAAAGAAAAGTTCTTGGTAACCAAAGAAATTGAAAGCTATAAAAGTCACATTTGGTTTTACAAAATTGTGTTAGAGATTCTATATCCAAACTATTGCAATCATATACAAATATTACATTTTTATATTTGTTTTTGTTTGCAATTTTTATTGAAAAAATTAAAGCATAAAACTCTGCTTGAGTTGAATTTTTTATTTTAAAAATATCGTTACTATAAAATTTATTTTGATAAGTGTCATACACGCTAATACTTGCAAATTTATTTTTTTCACTATAACTTGCATCACTTTGTAAAAATACTATATCTTTTTTTGATAACATGTTTATTTATACTCCAATTAAAAAAATCAATTTTCTTTTTCTAAAATTCTAAATACTTGATCATAAATTTCTGCAGAAAAATCACTATCTTTTGCATAATCATTTGCTTTATAAATATCTATATCTTTCTCATCAATATCAAAGTTTTTATTCATAAGTTTTAGAAATCTTTTTTTATTTTCTTCTGTAAAATAAACATCTAATTCAATTATTGTATTTGGGTATTGCATAAATTAACTCCTTAGTTTAGTTAAAAAAATTTATTGATTTTATCTTTTAATTTTTCATTCTTTTGAATAAAAAATATGGCAATTGCTATTGCCATTACATACAATATTAAAAATATTGTTAATTCTGTTGACACTGGTTTACCTTATCATATAGATTTTTTAATCTTTCATATTCTTCAATACGTAAAACTACGCAATCATTTTTAAATGATGTTTTTAAAATTAATTTATCTACTTTTTTATTTTTTAATTCATCAACGTACATTTCTATATTTTTTCCAAATGAATAAAGGGTTAATTGTTTGATTTTAAGATTTTGCATTTTTAATTTCCTTTATTTTTTTCTTTAAGAATAAATACTTTTTATATCTTGCAAATGATTTTCTTAGCTCTTTAACACTAAAAATTCCTCAACCAATTTTTCTTTTATAAAAAATAAATAGCTAATGAAACAATAAGAAGTAAAATAAAAACTCTCTTTGTTGATGATGATTTTTTTTCTTCTGCTTTTTTTCTTTTTAATTCATCAACTGCTGCTTTTAAATCATGGTTTATCATAATATTTCCCTTATTAAATTCTTAATCTTATCTATAATAGATATTATATTTACGATTATAACCTATTATAATACAATTTGTCAATAGATATATAACTATAATAGCTTTATATTAATTGATAATTATCTATTATAGTTATTTATAGGAGAAGATATGTAATTTTACTATATTTAAAAAGTTAGTTTTAAATATATTGCATAATGTAATACTTTTCTAGAATAATTTATTTTAAGTATTACAATTTTGATTATTAGGTCAAACTCTATATCCTATTAACATACGAAAAACCTCTTTGATATAGTTTCCGCATTACATCACAATCCGATAGTATTTATCGTATATTATTTGGGTGGTTTTTAGTAGTTTTTTTGATTTAGGGTAAAGGTGTCGGAAAACAGATGTTAAAAATAATTTTTTATATAAGTGATAATTTAATTAATATCTTCTTAGTCTCTTTTATACAATCTGCATTAATACTTGAAAATATAAAGATATATTTTGAGAAAAAAAGATTGTTCTCTAAATTACATAAAGAACAATCTTCAAATTGAAAATTAGTTATTAATATTAGAATTCTCAGCTGATTTTATTTTAAATCATGTGGCATAAAGAGCTAGTAAAAATAATAAAGCACTGTTTCTCCTATTCATGTATATGCCATTGAACCTAAAATACTAAATGTGTTAATGGAATAAAAGTAAAAGTAGCTGCAATTGTTGTTAAATATAAACATATGTTTAGAAAAAAAATACATTATCTTTTTAAATATATTCAAAATCTGAGATAAAACTATTTAAGTTTTATCTGTAAAAAGGGATCTAATCCCTTTTTATTTAAAAGCATTATTTAAAATTTCTGTTAATATTTCTTTTGTATAAATTTCTTTGATTCCAAAATATTCTGCATTTTCCAATAAATTTTCTAATATTTTATCTTTATCACTTGTTGGAATATTAAATTGAGCTAGTTTTGTTGGAGTTCCTATTTTAG
>JAIELU010000003.1 GCA_019752775.1 Campylobacterales bacterium
TCATTAAATCCAAGTGGTTTCATCAGTTGAATTAATGGATTAAATTCTATATTTAATTCATTTATTTTATTTCTTGTTCGTGGATGTGTTGAAATAATAATTGGTAATTTATAAATTTCAGCTACAGTATTTAAAGTATCAACTAAATCTAAAAATTTTTGCTCAGAGGTTATATTTTCTTCTCTATGAGCGGAAACAACAAAATACTTCCTTTTTTCAAGTCCTAGTCTTTCCAGCACATCCGACTTCTCAATATCATCTTTTCTTGAATTAAGAACTTCAAACATTGGACTACCAGTTTTGATGACTCTATCTGCAGGAAGTCCTTCTCTTAAAAGGTATTCTCTAGCAATATCACTATAGGTTAAGTTGATATCTGCCGTGTGATCTACAATCTTTCTATTAGTTTCTTCTGGTACTCTTTGATCAAAACATCTATTTCCTGCTTCCATGTGAAAAATAGGTATTTTTCTTTTTTTTGCGGGAATTGCACAAAGACAACTATTTGTATCTCCTAAAATAAGTACTGCTTCAGGATTTTCTTTTTCAAATACTGTATCAATAGATATTATTATCTTTCCTATCGTTTCACTAGCTCCACCACCTGCTGCATTTAAAAAATAATCAGGTTTCCTAAGATTAAAATCATTAAAAAACACTTCATTTAACTCGTAATCATAATTTTGTCCTGTATGAACTATAACATGTTCTATTGCACTTGATTCTTCAAGCTTAGAAATAACAGCTGATAATCTTATGATTTCTGGTCTTGTACCAACTATAGTCATCACTTTTAATTTTTCTATTTTCATTTTTATCTATACCTCTATAAAATTTGTATCTGGTGCTTTTGGATTGTAATTTTCATTTGCCCAAATAAGTAACACCATCTCTTCATCCCCAGTATTTGTAATATTATGAGTGTAACCAGGTATCATTTCTACAATTTCTAGATTATGACCGTTTACATTGTATTGAATGATTTCTTTACTAAAAATATCTCTCAATTCTATCAATGCTTGACCTTTAATTACTAAAAATTTTTCGTTTTTAGTATTATGATAGTGGTTTCCTCTGGTAATTCCTGGCTTTGTAGTAGAAATTCCTAATTGACCACTATCAAGTGTTTTAAGTATTTCAAAAAAAGTACCTCTTGCATCTTCATGTCCACTAAGCTTATATGAGAATTTACCAGTTGGTAAAAAGCTTAAATAAGTAGCATATAAGACTCTCTCAAAACCTTTTGCAATATTGGGGATAAGCAGATTTTGTCTGCTGTCTCTAAACATATAAAGAAGTTGCTCAATCTCCCCTAATGTTTTTTTATATACAGTATTTACTTCAAAATAGAGTTCATTTGATTGAGTCACATAAAGATGTTTTATAAAAGCATGTATTACATCACCAATATATACTAGTGATAATTCTGTTTCAGGATTATTGACTTGTATGTCGATATCTCTCGTTATATTGTAACACCATGTTGCTATAACTGTATTATAATTTGGCTTTGACCACTTACCAAATACATTTGGTAATCTATAAATAAAACATTTTACATCATTATCTTTAGAATATTTTTCTACTATATTCTCTGATTTTTCTTTACTTTTAGCATAATCACTATCATTTCCTACTTGAGAAGAAGAAGATAAAAGTATTGGTATTTTTTTATTATATTTATTAATAATATCAATTATATTTTGAGTTAAGTTAGTATTTACCTCATAAAATTCACTCATATTTTCAGGTCTGTTAACTCCTGCCAAATGAAATATAAAATGGCTATCCTGAATTAAATTATCAAGCTCTTCAAATGAGTTCTCTTTTGTGTAGGTTAACACTTCAATATGACTCATTTTGTTTAATATTACTCTTAAGTTTTTAGCTATAAAACCATTTGCACCTGTAATTAAAACTTTCATTGCGATACTCCAAATTCTTTTAAATCATCCTGTATTTCTGTTAATTTCATTAACATTTCTCTTAATTCATTTTCATTTAATTGTTTAGTATTATGAGAATGATAATCTCCCGCTTCAGTAACTACTTCCTCACCATCATCAACAAATTTGTTATAATTTAAATCTCTAGTGTCAGCAGGTATTCTATAGTATCCTTCCATATCTACAGCATGAACCATTTCTTCTCTTGTAAGAAGTGTTTCATATAGTTTTTCCCCATGTCTTGTACCTATAATATTTATTTTATGTTCGGGAAATCCAAGCATGTTTTTCAAAGTATTTGCAAGAAGTTCAACTGTACAAGCAGGTGCTTTTTGTACAAATATATCTCCATTTTTTGCATTTTTAAAAGCAAACATCACTAAATCTACTGCATCATCTAAACTCATCATAAATCTAGTCATATTTGGATCAGTTATAGTTATATCTTTATTTGTTTTTATTTGATTTATAAACAGTGGTATTACAGAACCTCGACTTGCCATAACATTTCCATATCTAGTACAAGAAATAACTGTTTCAGAATCATTTAAATTTCTGCTTTTTGCAACAGCCACTTTTTCCATCATAGCCTTACTTATACCCATGGCATTAATAGGATACACAGCTTTATCTGTGCTAAGAACTACAATATTTTTAACTTTATATTTGATTGCAACATTTAGTACATTTTCAGTACCTATTACATTTGTCTGTACAGCTTGCATAGGATAAAACTCACAAGATGGTACTTGCTTTAAAGCTGCGGCATGAAAGATATAATCAACACCTCTTATAGCATCATCTAAAGAGTTTATATCTCTTACATCTCCTAGATAAAATTTCAATTTATCATTGTTATATTTTTTTCTCATATCATCTTGTTTTAGTTCATCACGAGAAAAAATTCTAATCTCTTTTATATCTGTATCTAAAAAATTACGAAGAACAGCATTACCAAATGAACCCGTTCCTCCTGTGATTAATAATATTTTATTTTTAAACATTTACAACCTCTAAGTTATTATTTTTGATTAATTGTTGTTTTCCTAAGTTTTTTGGATAATTTATTAAAACAGCTCTATATTTACCCTTAAAAACAAATAAACTTCCAGCTGAGCAGCCAATAATACCAAACTTATTAATTAAAGTTTTAATATCTTCTAATGAGCCTGCTCCACCAAGAACTGTCATTGGAACATTTATTAATGGCTTAATTTTTTCGATTAAACTTAAATCATAACCGTTCATAACCCCATCATTATCAATAGAATTAATAACTATTTCACCAACACCTAAAGATTGTAATTCATTTATAAAATTTTCCAGATCTAATTTTGTTTTTTTTGTACCATTATGAGTATAAATATCATAACCACCAAATATTTTTTTCTTAACATCTATTACAACAACTACACTTTGATTTCCAACTTCTTTTGCAATATTGGCAACTAATTGTGGATTTTCAATAGCTGCAGAACTTAGTGCAATTTTTTCAACACCTAGATTAAAAATTCTAGTAGCTTGGTATACAGTTTTAATGCCTCCACCATAACATAAGGGCATTCTACATTCTGTAGCTAAATTTTCTATCATTTTATAATCTGGTTCTCTATTTTGAACAGTTGCATCAATATCTAAAACCATTAATTCATCTGATTCTTTTTCATTAAATATTTTAACAGCATTAATAGGATCACCAACATATTTAGAATCTTTAAACTTTACTGTTTTTACTAGTCCTTTATTATGAACTAAAAGACAAGGTATTATTCTTGGTGTCAACATTCTAACGAACCTTTAAAAAATAGTAATTACCATCAGAACTTTCTAAACCAGTTCTAATATTGATTTTTGCTAATTGGTTATTAACTAAATGATAAGGTCCTTCATAATCATATTTTTTTAAAAATAAAATGACATCATCAATACTTGAGTCAAATCTTTTTAAATATTCATCATATAATTCTATTAAAATATATTCTGGTGCGTATTTGCTATTTAATAATTTTTTTGCAGATTTAAGAATTAAATACTCAGCTCCTTCAACATCTATCTTTAAAACTTTTACAGATTTATTATGTTTAGAAATAGTCTCAAAATAATCATCCAACAATTTAGATGTATTATTTGTAGATTCTAAATCTTTTGTATAGTAATTAAGGCTTGAATCATAATTCAAAGTATTCTCTTTAAAATTTTCATTAGTATCTGATATGATACTATTGTAGATATTAATATTTTTAAAACCATTTTTTAAAGATGAAATATTTAAAATATTATAATTTAGTTCATTTGCCTCAAAAGCATAAACCATCCCATTTTCACCCACTTTTCTACAAAAATTCATGGTATAATATCCAATATTAGCACCAACATCAATTGCAATATCACCATCATTGAGTAAATTAAAAACATAATTTGAATCATTTTTTTCAAATGAACCCTTAACACTTAATTTAAATGAAACTGCATCTTGTAAATTTAATAAATAAAAAATACCTTTTCTCT
>JAIELU010000102.1 GCA_019752775.1 Campylobacterales bacterium
AATAAATCAGATGAAAAAATGCTTTTTTCAATCGGAGCACATCCTGCTTTTAACTGGAGTTTAAAAGAAAATGAGAAAAAAGAGGATTATTTTTTAGAGTTTGAAAATATAAAACAAACAAAAAGATATTTTTTAAATGATAAAGGTTTAGTTTATAAAAATGAAGATTTGAAAATAATAGATAATAAAATAGCTTTAAATGAAGAATTATTTAAAAATGATGCTTTAGTTTTTAATGATTTAAATATGAAAAGTGTAAGTTTAAAAAATCTAAAAAATGAAAAATTTATAAAAGTAAATTTTGAAAATTTTCCATATTTAGGTATTTGGTCAAAAACTAGTGGCGCTCCTTTTATTTGTATTGAACCTTGGTTTGGAGTTGCTGATGAAAAAAATTCTACTCAAAAGCTTGAAGATAAAAAAGGAATAATAACTTTACAAAAAGACAAGATTTTTTCTTGTTTTTATAGTATTGAATTTTGAAAATAAGAAAAAGAGACAAAAATCTCTTATTTCTTATAGTTGCTTTTTTTATCAACTGTATCTAACTCTTGCCCAATCTCTTGGTATCTTTTGAAATAATATTTTACAAATGAGTTTATATTTTCATCATTTGGCATAAAATATTTTTCTTTTTTTGTAGCATAATTATTTAAAAATAAAGTTGCATCTTTTTTATCTAAATAGTGTTTCGCTAATGCTGTATAGTTTTTGATATACCAATCTTTAAGTATTTCATATTTTTTATCACTTAAATCTATCTCTAGTTTTTCATTTTTCCAAGTTAAAACACCTGTAGTAAATAGTCCACTTAAATGAATCAAACCCTCACAATAATATGGTTGAACTTCATCAACTTCCATCCAACCAATAAGCCCAACACTTCTTTTTACAAGGTCAATTAATACTTGTGATTTTAAGTGAGCTTCATCTGTATTTTCATCTAATAAGTATGAAATTAATCCACCCGTTGTTGCTTTGAATTCTTCTATATTTTTGAAGTTTCCTGTTTTATTCATTACTGATTCTGTTTCATCATCACACCATAAAATATGTCCATATTCATGTCCAATAGTGCTAATGTCGTAAACTTGATGCCACGATGTTGTTTCATTAAATAAAAATATTCTATCTTTTGTTAAAATTTCTTGTCCAAAAATTTCTCTCGAAAGTTTCAAAAATGGTTTAGCTCTGCTTGTTTGTAAAATTTCATCAGAAAATGCAAAGATTTTTTTACCCTCTTCACGACTTACTATTTCATCATTTGGTACAACTTGTGCTGAAAACATTCCATTAAACCCAGCTCCAAAAAATAAAGCAGGTCGCCCCACATAAAGTTGTACTTTATCTAATGATTTAAAACTAAAATCATAGATTTTTTTATATTCTTCTTTATTTTCACTTGCTTCAAAACTATCAAATATTTTAGAAAATGCTGATTTTATTTTATTTACTCTATGGTCATTTTGTGCAAATTTTGGATTTGTTAGTCTTATATCCCACTCAAGTGCAACAGCTTTTCTAAAGTGGTCTTCATAATATTCTAAAGGATGACCGATTTGAATTGGAGTTTTTATTTTCATCCAAGCTCTATCTACATCTGCCCATTTACTTACAAGTTCATTAGTTTTATCTTCACTAAATGCTTTGATAAGTGCTTGAATATAAAGTACATAATCCCATTTTTGATTAAAAATATCATCTTCAAGTTCGATTAGTTTATCTGCAAATTCTTCAAGGGCATCAACAACTTCTGTTGTCTCTTTTTTGAAAGCTTTGATATATGCTTGAGATTTGTATTTTTGCCCATCTTTCACTAAAGCAGAATAACATCTATCAGCATTGATTCCACCATGCCCTAAATCAAGAAGTTTTTCATCTTCAAGATATTGCATGATTTTTTCTTCATTTCCATCAAATTTGACCATCAAATCTTTATTTATTCCATTTATTATGTGTGATGTCCAAGAAGTTTGCCAAGCTGACATTTGCAGCCCTACATTATAAACACCAATAAAAACTTCTTGATAAAATGGGGTTAAAAGAGAGTTCTGAGTTATAAAATCAATTAATTTTGTATGAATTTCGTGCCAATACTCTTTTACAAAAACATAAGCTTTTTCTTGTAAAGTTATGATTTCTTTTTCATTTTTCTCTAACTTTTTCAACACTTGAACCAAAGAATCATCCCTTAAATTCACAAGTCTAGTAACAAGTGCAAATCTTAAATCACTTGTCATTTCAAGATTTAAAGAGTATGCAAAATCATTGATTAAAGAGAGTTTTTCAAATTCTTCATTTTCAAGATGAGCTATTAATTCATTTGTTTTTGATTTTTCTGTGTTTAAAAAGTCATATATTTTTTGTAAGTCATTTAAAAATTCTTGTTTTGTCATTTTGTCAATCCTTAATTGTAAAAGTAAAGTTTATCTTTATTGTACTTTTTTTTAGTTAAATTAGCACTCAAACACAAAAAGTGCTAGATTTTATAAAAACTTTAGCTTTCTTTTATAAAGTTGTGATAAAATTCACTTCTAAAAAATTAAAATTTATAGGAGAAATTAGCATGGCAAAACATCAATTTCAAACAGAAGTAGGACAATTATTACAATTAATGACACACTCTTTATATTCAAATAAAGAGATTTTTATAAGAGAGCTTGTATCAAATTCAAGTGATGCTATTGATAAATTAAACTATTTAAGACTTACAGATGATAATCTTAAGGCTGATTATGCAGACTGGAAAGGTGAGATTAATATCACTTTTGATGAAGCTGATAAATCTTTAACTATTATTGACAATGGTGTTGGTATGAATGAAGAGGATTTAATTGCTTCTATTGGAACAATTGCAAAATCAGGTACAAAATCGTTTGTTGAAGCACTAACAGGTGATGCAAAAAAAGATTCAAACTTAATCGGTCAATTTGGAGTTGGTTTTTATTCTGTATTTATGGTGGCTTCTAGCGTAGATGTTATTTCTAAAAAAGCTGGTGAAGAAACTGCTTACAAATGGACAAGCACAGGAACGGGTGAGTTTGATTTAGCTCCTTGCACAAAAGAGTCAAATGGAACTGTTATTTACATTAAATTAAAAGATGAAGAAGCAAGTGAATTTGCAAGTAAATATAGAATTAAAAATATTGTTGGAAAATACTCAAACCATATTGCTTATCCAATTTTCTTAAATTACAAAGAAGAAGTGACTGAAACTTTAAATGAAGAAGATAAAAAAGCAGGAAAAGAAGCTAAAAAAACAATCGAAGATAAAAGAGAAAAAATCAATGAAGCAACAGCTTTATGGATGCAACCAAAAGCAAAATTAAAAGATGAAGATTATAATGATTTTTATAAATCAATTTCTCACGATTCTTCAAATCCAATGCTTACAATTCATACAAAAACAGAGGGTGTAAACGAATATACAACACTTTTTTATATTCCAAAAATAGCACCAATGGATATGTATAGAGCAGATTTTCAAAGTGGTGTAAAACTTTATGTTAAAAGAGTATTTATCACAGATAGCGAAAAAGAGTTATTACCAACTTATTTAAGATTTGTAAGAGGTATTATTGATTCTGAAGATTTACCTTTAAATGTAAGTAGAGAAATTTTACAAGAAAATAGAGTTTTAGCAAACATCAAACAGTCATCAGTGAAAAAAATCCTTGGTGAAATCAAAAAAATCTCAAAAGATGAAGAGAAATATGCTGAGTTTATAGCTCAATATATAAGACCTTTAAAAGAGGGTGTTTACCAAGACTACATGAATAAAGAAGCTATTCTGGATTTATTAAGATATAAATCAACAAAAGTTGAAGCTGGGAAAATGACTTCATTAGAAGCTTATAAAGAAAGAGCTGATACTGAACAAAAAGCAATTTTTTATATCGTTGGTGAAAATGAAAAAATATTAAGAAGTTCACCATTATTAGAGTCTTATAACAAAAATAACATCGAAGTTTTAATCTTAGATGATAAAGAAATTGATGAAATTATCACTCCAACTATGGGTGCATATAAAGAGTGGGAATTCAAAGACATCACAGCTTGTGAGCCTCCAAAAGTTGAACAAACAGAAGAAGCAAAAAAAGAAGTTGAAGAGAAATTCCAAGACATTACTAAAAAAATCAAAGATAAATTAGGTGATGCTGTTAAAGATGTAAAAGTAACAAACAGATTAAGTGAATCTCCATCTTGTGTAGTAAAAGATGTAGCAGACGCACAAATGGCTCAAATGATGCAAATGATGCAAATGATGAGAGCAATGGGACAAGCAATGCCAGAATCAGCTCCAATCTTAGAAATCAATCCAGAGCATGAAATCGTAAAAAAACTAAACGGTTGTGCAGATGAATCAACAATCGAAGATGTATCTTGGATTTTACTAGACCAAGCAAAACTAAGTGAAGGTATGGAAATTACTGAT
>JAIELU010000247.1 GCA_019752775.1 Campylobacterales bacterium
ACTGTAATTAGTTCTCAAGAACAAGCAAAAAGAATGAATGCGGAAGAAGCTAAAAAAAGAAAAGAATTAAGAGAAAAATTAATAGAAAATGAAGACGATGTATACGATTTATTGAAAAATAAAGAGTTATTAGAATGGTCAAGATCAGATTCTCCTGTTAGAATGTATTTAAGAGAAATGGGACAAATTCCATTACTTACTAAAGAAGAAGAGATTGAAATCTCTAAAAGAATTGAAATGGGTGAAGATATTATTCTTGATGCTATTTGTTATGTACCATACTTAATAGATTTCATTTTAGAATATAAAGAACCTTTAGTAAATAGAGAAAGAAAAGTAAAAGAATTATTTAGAAATTTTGATGATGATTCTGAAAATGAAGATGAAGAAGAAATTGAAGAAGAAATTATAGAAGAAGATTCTGAATCTTCAGATGAAGATGAAGATAGTGAAAAAACTAGCGCTAAAAAGTTAAAAAAACTTGATAAAAGAGCTCAAACTATTATTGAAGCATTTAAAATATTAGAAAAAGCAAAAAAAGATTGGCTTAAATTTGCTGCAAAAGAGACTGCAAAATCAGATGATGAAACAGATCAAATGACTTTTAATCTTGCTGTTGCATTCAAAAAAAGAATTTTAAAAGAAGCTCTTTTAGATTTAGGACCTACTTCTAAATTAATTACAGAAATTGTAAAAGCAATGGAAACAGCTTTAAAATCTGATACAGGTTTTGATGGTGAATTAAAAAGATTAGAGTATAAATTACCTTTATTTAATGAAACTTTATTAAAAAATCATAAAAAGATTTTAGATAATATTGTGAATTTAACAAAAGCACAAATTACATCTATGGTTCCTGAAGCTACAATGGTTTCTTCTTATATGGAAATAAAAAAACTTTTCCAAACAAAAGAAGCTTCTAAAGGTGGATTTGATTTAGCACCTGAAGAGTTAAAAGATGTTCTTGAACAAATTAAAAGAGGTAAACAAATAACTGATACTTCTAAAACAAGAATGGCAAAGTCAAATCTTAGACTTGTTGTATCTATTGCAAAAAGATACACAAATAGAGGTTTACCATTCCTTGACTTAATTCAAGAAGGAAACATCGGTTTAATGAAAGCTGTTGATAAGTTTGAATATAAAAAAGGTTATAAATTCTCTACTTATGCAACATGGTGGATTAGACAAGCAATTTCAAGAGCGATTGCGGATCAAGCAAGAACTATTAGAATTCCTATTCATATGATTGAAACTATTAATAGAATTAATAAAATCATTAGAAAAGGTATTCAAGAAAATGGTAAAGAGCCTGATGTTGATGAAATCGCAAAAGAAGTTGGATTACCTGTTGATAAAGTTAAACAAGTAATTAAAATTACAAAAGAACCTGTATCTCTAGAAGCTCCTATTGGAAGTGACGATGATGGTAAATTTGGAGATTTTGTTCCTGATGAAAAAGCTCCAACGCCTGTTGATAATATTATGAAAGAAGATTTACAAAATCAAATTGATCAAATATTAGGACAATTAAACGAAAGAGAACAAGCGGTTATTAGAATGAGATTTGGTCTTATGGAAGATGCAAGTGATAGAACACTAGAAGAGATTGGGAAAGAGCTTTCGGTAACAAGAGAAAGAGTTAGACAAATCGAATCAAGTGCAATTAAAAAACTTAAGCATCCGAAAGTTGGTAAAAATCTTAAAAATTATGTAGAAAGTTAATTAAATGAGTTTTTTTGAAGAGTGGGTTGAATTAGATTTAAATCCTATTTTATCTTTTTCATCTAGCTCAAAAATAATTTATTCAAATTCAGAAGCTCAATTTTTGTTAAATAGAATTAAACAAAAAGAGCTTTTTGATTTAGCCTTAACTTATGCTCCAAAAACTTTTGGAGCATTAACTTCTTATATTGATTTAACAATTAAAAACTATACATTTTATGCAATAACCGTTAGCTATGAAAATGAAGATGAAATCCATATGAAACTTTATAAAAGTGCTATGGTAAAAAAAGAATCTAAACTCAATATTAAAAATATCAATACAACAAATATCTTTACGTTGGTTGATTTAGCAATTTCTACAAGCAAAATAAAAAATAATATTAATTTTACAAAAAATTATGATCCATCTATTCCAGAGTTTAAATTGGATGCAAGTTCATTCATAAAGACATTAAATAGTGTTTTTGAAGTTTTCAAAAATAAAAATAATGTAACTTGCTCAATTTTATTAAAAATTGGAGAGTATATTAAAATTGATAATATAAAATATTCTCTTATAAGTGTTGAGATTGATGCAAAGGAAGAAAGTGATTTTTCATCGTTAAGTATAAGAGAAACAAACTCTTTTATCTTAACTTATGATGATTCTAAAGTAACAATTGATTTACCTTTAATTCTTTAAATTTTCAAAGCTTTTTTTCAAGAAGCTTTGAAAATAAAATTCCAATTGGAACTATTCCTAATCCTATAATAAAAGCAATTGGTAAAAAAATCTTATTATTATTTAAAGCAAAAAAACCAAATATTAAAATTCCATAACCTAAAATTCTATAAATTGATAAAAATCCACTTGCTGAAAAAAGAGTATTTTTAAAAGAATTTCTTTTTACTTTTGACTTTTCATCATTTAGAATTTCTTTTATTTTTTCAGTTGTTAACTCATTTTCTGGTATTTCATCATATTGCGTATATAAATCATATGGATCATCTATCTCATCCATTTTATCCCTATCGAAATCTTCGTTTATTTGAGTTAAATCAAGATTCGATAATCTATTTTGGATATTTTTTCTATAAGATAAAAAAGAAGCAACAACAATAAATAAAGAAGATACAAAAGCAACTTGAGTATTTAGTAGCCAAAATTTATTTTGGAAAAATAAAGAGTAAAAAATAATACAAAAGTCTAAAAGAATAAAGACCTTTGCAAATTTCAAAATTTCTGGATTAATCTTCATCATCATCTTTATCAAAAGATTTATCTCCATGTTTTGCTCTATAGGCATATCTTGGATCATTCTCCATACCCTCATACACTTTTTGAGCTCTTTTATATGCTCTGTAAACATTTACAATTGCGGCTGCAATTCCCCATGCAATACCAAGCCATAAAGTCCATGTATATCCAGTTAATTGCTTTAAACCATAACCAATACCAAAACCTATGATAATAGCAGCAACAATAGAAATACCTAAAGATAAACTATCAAGAGCAACTATTTTATCTTGGTGTTTTGGTTTATTCGTGTTGTAATCTTCCATTTAATACACCAAATTTAATTTATAAAAGTACAACAATAATCTGTTATTTCTAATACTTTTATGTCAAAACTACAATTTGCAGGAACTTCAAAAAATCCACCTGCATCAATTGTTTCCCAGTTACTATCACCACAAGCTATTAATATTTCAACACGACCAGCAATAATTTCCATATGTTCAGCATCATTTGTTCCAAAAGTGTACTCTCCTGGCATCATGATTCCTAATGTTTTTTTAACACCATTTTCATCTATAAAACTTCTACTTGTAACATTTCCATCAAAATAGATATTTGCTTTTTTTGTTAATTCTACATTTTTAATTGTTGGCATTTTTATTTCCTTTTTATAATTTTTTCATTATTTCTGATGCAGCATTAAGACAAGCATCAATATCTTCATTTGTAATTTTTGTACAAATAAAACCAGTTTCATATTGTGAACAAGCGAAATAAAAACCTTTTTTTAACATTTCATGATGAAATGTTGCAAATCTTTTAAAATCACAAAGACCTACTTCTTTAAAGTTTTTAGGTTCTTTTTCACAAAAGAAAAAACCAAACATACTTCCTCTTGTATTCACTTGCAAAGAAATATCATTTTTTCTAGCTATTTCTTTTAAACCATTTACTAACCTTAAAGCTTTAGCGCTTAAATCATCATAAATCTCAGGATTTGCTTTTAATTTTCGCAGACTCACTAACCCAGCTGCCATTGCAACAGGATTTCCACTTAGAGTTCCAGCTTGATAAACAGTTCCATCAGGACTTAAATATCCCATTATTTTTTTATTTGCAGCAAATGCACCTACTGGCATTCCAGCACCAATTACCTTTCCAAAAGTAATTATGTCAGCTTTTATTTTTGAAATTCCACTTGCACCTTTTAAAGAAGCTCTAAAACCAGACATTACTTCATCGAAAATTAATAAAGCATTATTCTCATCACAAAGTTCTCTACAAGCTTTTAAAAACTCTTTATCTGCTGGAACTAATCCCATATTTCCAGCGATTGGTTCAATAATAATACAAGCAATATCAGAACTATCAGCAAAACATTTTTTTAGATTTTCAATATTATTATATTCACAAATTAAAGTGTGTTTTGT
>JAIELU010000115.1 GCA_019752775.1 Campylobacterales bacterium
TTTTATAGTTCCATTTAAAACATCTACATTTGAAGTGCTTGCTTGATTTGATGAATTAACTGTATAAGCATTTAAACCAGTAATATTTGATATTTGATCAGATAATGCTTTATACGTTGCTACTCTACTTGCTAGTGCATTATATTCTTCATCTGTTGTTGTTCCTGAAGTTGTAATTCCAGAAGCATCCATCTCAGCTTTAAAATCTGTTGTTGCTGTTTTACTTACATAATCTTGGGTAATTTTATTCCCATTTATATAAACATAAATTTGATCACTTTCAGCATCAAGAGTAGTACTTCCTGTATTTGGATAATCAATAATTGTACTTTGAGCAACTGATGAACTTGAAATACTTTCTGGATTTAAAGCATAAGCACTCAAAGCCTTTGAATAGCTTGTTATTAAAGCTTCAATATCTGAGATTTTTGTTGATTTAGTTTTTATTCCTGAACCTGATAATTCTGTTGAATCACTAGTTGCACTTGTTGTGTAGTCTGATATTTTTGAGGCATAAGTTTCTATTTTATTTGAAAATTGAATTATTTGATTTCCAGCAATTTGCGTAAAAATATCTGTAAATGAATTAAGATTAGAATTTGTAGAAGTTACATCAGATGATGGGTCAATTGCACTTAATGACCAACCTTGAACTTCATTTCCTGAGGAATCTTGTAAAGTTCCACTATCTCCCATTCTAAAATTTCCAGCTCTTGTATAATAAGATTCTGAAGTTCCTTTAGAGTTTGTATTTGATACTACAAAAAAACCATCTCCATTTAATGCCACATCATAAGAAGAACCTGTAAGATTTAAACTACCTTGAGTATATTGTTTTTCAGCACTCGTAATAGCTGCACCTTTTCCAATACTATCTTGATACATTAAATCAGCAAAAGAAACTCTTGAAGCTTTATATCCAACTGTATTAACATTTGCAATATTATTTGATTCGTTATCTATTGCGGTTTGTTGTGCAGCTAATCCTGCTATTCCTGTCCATAATGCACTAATCATTTTAAATCCTTTATGATTAAAATAGTGATTCTCACTTAGTTAATCATAAGGTTTTAGTGTAAATATGTGGTATCGTAAAAACAAACACTTTTAACAATTTACTAACTGTTTGTAACAGTTAGTAAATTTTTGTAATATTATTATATGCAATTGTTTTTGCAGTACTTGAATACGCAGTTGCAGTATCTTCCGAATAAGTTAAATCTAAATTATTTTGAGTAATTGAAGAACTTCCATTACTTGCAGAAACTACCATTTGATAATTTCCAGCACTATTTTGTGCCATTGAAGCTGTAAGTCCTTTTGTTTTGCTAATTTCAGCTGCTAATGCATCATAAGTTTTATTATACGTAGAATAATTATAAGTAGTTCCTTCGCTATTTGTTAGTGATATTGAGCTGTCTTCATTTGAAGAATCAACTACTTCTGAACCACTTGCTACTTCATTAAAATAATAAACATCATAATAACCAGTTAATTCATAAGCTGTTAAAGATATTGTTCCATCATTCATAGCAACTGATGATACTTTGTATTGTTTAGCATTCCCAGCATCATCCATATCACCATTTTCTACTATATTTCCAATAATAGCAGCAGAATTTGATAAAGCAGATTGTTCAAAGCTACTTTGTAAAGACTCCATTGCATCGACTGTTGCATTATTTGCTTTAAGAGTTGATAATTGTAATTGATTACTAAGCATTGAAGATGAATCAACTGTTTTAGTTGGATCTTGAAGTTTTAATTCTGTTAACATTAAAGTTATAAAATCTTCACTTTTTAATTCATCATTACTAACAGCAGTTGTGTAAGTATTTCCAGATACATCAGTGGCTGAACTTGTTGTAATTGAACTTGTTGTTGACATAAAATACTCCTTGTAGTATAGAATGAAAAATTCTAACTATCTGGAGTAAATATAGGGTATATGAAAGTAAATAAATGGTAAATGTTAATTTAACTTTATTACAAAATTGTGATAGCTATCAATATATTCATACTCTAATTTATAATTATGAATTTTGATAATATTATTTGAAATATATAAACCAAGCCCTAAACCTGCACTTGAATCTTCATATTCATGGTTAAATGGTTTGTAATATTCAGTTATATCTTTTTTTAGCTTTTCTCCTTTATTTACTATTTTAATAAAATCTTCACCAATAAAAATTTGTGGATTTCCATTTGTATTGTATAAAATTGCATTATCTATTAAATTTTTTAAAGCTATTGAAAATAGCTCAAAATCTACATCTAAAAATAAATCTTTATCGTAATCTATATCAATTTTATTACTATCCAATAATAAAATATCAAAAGCTTGTTCTATTAAATCAATCGCATGATAATTATCTTTTTCTAAAGTGATTTTTCCTGAAGTTAATTCTTCAATTTTTGCAAATTCACTTAATAAATACTCCAATCTTTGGAAAACTCTAATTAAAATATATTTTCTTTCACTATCTTCATACATATCACTAACTAACTTTCCTTTTGTAATAGGTGTTTTTAGCTCATGCATAATATTTCGCAAAAATAGATTTCTAGAATCTCTTAATTGTCTTAATTGTTTTACTGCATTCTCAAATTCATTTGCAACTTCTGCAATTTCATCTTTACCATTTATTTTTATTTTAATTGAAAGATCTCCATTTGAAAGTTTTATCATATTTTCTTTTAAAAGAAAAAGAGGTTTTAATTTTTTTCTTAAAAAAAGTAAAAACCAACTTAATAAAATATCAATTGTAAATAAAACTATAAGCCAAAAATATTTTGATTCTTTTTCATCTGCTATATCATGTAATATTATATTTTCAATTTTTATTAAATCATGATTGAAAAAATCACGGGGAGGATGTGGTGGTGGAAATATAGAATTACTATTAAAATCAATAGGAGGATCCATAAAATTATCTCTTTCAAATATAGGCTTAAATTGTTTAAGTCTATTGAAAAAAACTGGAGGTTTTATATGAATATATTTTTTTCCTTCAAATAAATAAATTTGGATAGGACTATTCTCATTATTTATTTCTTTTTTAAAATTCAATAGTTGAGATAAATCAATAGTTGATATTTCTAAATCTAATGTTTGAAGTAAATTATTTATTTCTTCATTATTCTTACCTATAGATTTAGAATCAAAAATAATTTTAAATCCATCAAAATATCTTTTTTCTTGAATTACATTATGGGCTTTATTATCAATAAAAAATTGAACTATAATTAATACATTGATAACTAAAAAAATAAATATAAAAAATAGATTTATTTGAAAAAAAATTGAATGTTTTTTATTGATTAACCAATTTATAGCCAACTCCTCGAATAGATAAAATATATTTTGGTTTCTTGGTATTTTCTTCAATTTTACTTCTAACTCTACCTATTAAAACATCAATACTTTTGTATGAACTCTCATATTTTATAGATTCAACATTTGTAAGTAATTCTTGTCTAGAAACTACAAAACCATTTTTTTGTATTAAATATTGTAAAATATAATATTCTGCATTGGTTAAATCTAATAATTCATCATATTTGTATATTTCCATTTTTGAGTCATCAAATCTAAAAATATCTTTTTTATTTAATTCAGTATTATTTTCAATTATTTGATGGTTACATCTTTTTAAAATAGATTTTATTCTTAATATTAATTCTTGAGTATCGTAAGGTTTTGCCATAAAATCATCTGCTCCATAAGAAAAACAAGCAATTTTATCTCCTAAATATGATCTAGCAGATGAAATAATAATTGGTGTATCATGTCTATGTCTAATCATTTTACAAACTTCAATACCATCAATATTAGGTAAGGATAAATCCAAAATTATTAAATCATATCTTTTTAAATTTAATGCAGAAATACCAAGTTCAGGGGTTTCATAGTTTGTTACCTTTATATTATACTGACTTAGGTAATTTGTTAGGATAGAAGCTAATTCATGATCATCTTCTATCATTAATATATTTATCAAAGTTACTCCTTATTTACATTACAAATTATATTATGTTAGTGTAAATAAAAAGTAACATTAATTTAAAGAAGAATTTCCCTATTTCCTTTGGCATTAACTTCTGATAAAACACCTGATTGTTCAAGCTGTTCTACTATTGTTGCAGCACGGTTATATCCAATTCTGAGTCTTCTTTGAATGTATGAAATTGAAGTTTTCTTTTCAGTTAATACGATTTCTTTTGCATCTTCGTATAACTCATCAAATTCAATATTTATAGAGGTATTTGAACTACTTGAATTTACACTTGAAGTCCTATCTTTTATAAAGTTCATATCATAAACAACTTCTCTTTGATCTTTTAAGAAATC
>JAIELU010000147.1 GCA_019752775.1 Campylobacterales bacterium
CAACAGGAAGAAACTATGAACACGCAGCTGTGGCTGTTAACTATGGGTTTATATGAAATGTTAAATGAAAAAGAACTTGAGGGAGTTATTGCCCATGAGTTATCTCACATAAAACATTATGATATTTTAATTGGCACAATTGCAGCTGTTTTTGCAGGTGCAATTGCAATGATTGCAAATATGATGCAATTTGGAGCTATGTTTGGTGGAAATAATAATAGACAAGGATCAAACCCGATTATGATGATTGTTATGGCTATTTTATTACCACTTGCAGCTTCAGTTATTCAAATGACTGTAAGTAGAAGTAGAGAATATATGGCCGATGAGGGATCTGCTAGAATGACAGGAAATCCAGCTGGTTTACAATCTGCTCTAGCAAAATTAGAAAACTATGCAAAAAGTGGAAATCAAATTCATAATGCAACAGAACAAACAGCTCATATGTTTATTATTAATCCATTCTCAGGTTTTAAGTCAACTCTTGGAAATTTATTTAGAACACATCCTACCACAGAAGATAGGATTTTAAGGCTTGAAGAGTTAAAAAAAGAGATTTGAAGATGTAGGAATAATGTATTATTTGATATAATATATAAAATTGAACTCGATATAAAATATAAAGGAAATTAGATATGATAAAAATTATTTCATCAGTAGTAGCAGTAGGATTTTTAATTGCTGGATGTGCTTCAAAACAGGTAGATACAGGACCAAAATATAGTATTGATATAATCAAAAAAAATAGTGAATATATTATAAAACCTTTACAATATACATCTGCAAAATTAATTTCAGGTATTAAAAGTTTAAATACTGATTCAACACCTATTATTTTAGGAACAGATAATTGTAGAATTTTAGGTGAAGCAAAATCAGTAGATAAATATGTTGCAAATACAAAAATTCTAAAAGTTAATTGTACTATTGATGGTGAAGAGTATGAATCAAGAGATATAAAAGCTTGGTTAATGAAAGATAATTATGTTGGAATTGATTTATCTAAAAAAGAAGTTGATAAAAGAGATGATCAAAAAATAAATGAAACAGATAATAAACAAAGTTTATATGGCTTAAATCCTGGTCAAGAAGTAAAGATTTTTATTGAAGAAGGTTCTTTAACAAAAATTTAATATTAGTTTTAGTTATTGTAAAATTGTAACAGTAAGTTATAAGATATTTTTTTAACATTTTTTTATCAAATGTAATTTTCAAATTAGGTTGTATTATGAGATTTTTTTTAGCAGTTTTATGTTTTATGTTTATTCCAACTTTGGTATTTTCTGATAGTTCAGAAGTTTTTCATAAAATTGAAAAAGATTTAGATTCCATAATTATTAAAGATTTAAATAAAAAAAGATTGATATTTACAAAAGGTGAAAATCAAAGATTAAGTCCAGCTAGTTTAACTAAAATTATGACTACAATACTTGCGATTGAAAGTGGAAATATGAACAGTGTTGTTACAATTACACCTGAAATGAAAAAAGTTGAACCTACTATTGCAAATTTTCAAGTTGGTGAAAAATTTTATTTAAAAGATTTAGTACATGCTGCTTTGATTAGATCTGCTAATGATGCAGCAAATTCTATTGCAATTTATTTAGGAAAAGGAAATAAACAATTATTTGTAAATATGATGAATATTAAAGCAAAACAATTAGGTATGACAAATACAAATTTTACAAATCCTTGTGGTTTTGATGCTGGAAATCATAGATCTACAGCTAGAGATTTATTGGTTCTTACCGAATATGCAATAAAAAATCCAACTTTTAATTCTATTGTAAAACTAGATAAATATTCTTTTTCTGCATTAAATACAAATAAAAAATATTTTTTCACAACAAGTAATAAACTTTTAAAAGATGAGCCATATATTATTGGTGTTAAAACAGGATATACAAATAAAGCTGGAGCTTGTTTAATTGCTAGAGCTAAAAAAGGTAATCAAGATATTTTAATGGTTATGTTAAATGCTCATAATAGATGGCCAAATGCTAAAAAAGCTTTAGATTCAATTATGGATTAATAGAAATAAAAAAAGCAACCCTTGACCAAAGAGTTGCTTTTAAGTTGAAAGTATATATAAAAAACTTTAAATGAATCTTTATTTAGCGTAAACTTTTTTAACATTTTCCATTTTAGATGACATATTTAGTAAAACCATATCTGCAAGTACTAAAGCCATCATAGATTCAGCAACAACACTTCCTCTTACAGCCACACAAGGGTCATGTCGTCCTTTTAATTGACAATTTACTTCATCGTTGTGTATATCAATTGTTTCTTGTTCTATGAAGATAGAAGGTGTAGCTTTGAAATAAACTTTTACATTTATATCATCCCCATTTGAAATTCCACCTAATATTCCTCCACTATGATTTGTCTTAAATCCATCTTTTCTTATTTGGTCATTATTGTTATAACCTTTTACTTTTGATGCTAGAATACCATCACCAATTTCTACAGCTTTTACAGCATTTATACTCATCATTGCATTTGCTATTTGAGAATCTAGTTTAAAATATAATGGTTCACCAAGCCCAATTGGAGCATTTTGAACATTTATTAAAGCAACTCCTCCTACACTATTGTGAGAGTTTTTTGCTTGTAAAATTGCATCTTTTTGAGCTTGTTCATTTTCAAAATCTAATGCAAAAATTTCAGATTCACTAACTTTTGAAAAATCATAATTAGTTGCTTTTATTCCATCTATTTCACATATACCACTTTGAACAGTTATTCCAAGTTCGTTAAGCATTAATTTTGCAATTGCACCAGCTGCAACTCTTGCTGCTGTTTCTCTGGCAGAACTTCTTCCTCCACCTCTATAATCTCTAATTCCATATTTATTAAAATAAGTAAAATCAGCATGACCAGGACGGAATAAATCTTTCACATTTGAATAATCGCTACTTTTTTGATTCTCATTAAAAATAATCATTGAAATTGAAGTTCCCGTTGTAAATCCCTCAAAAACTCCTGAAAGAATTTCAACTACATCACCTTCTTTTCTAGATGTTGCATATTTATTTTGTCCAGGTTTTCTTCTATTCATTTCATTTTGAATAAACTCTTCATCTATTTTTATACCAGCTGGAACTCCATCAACAACACATCCAAGGGCTTTCCCATGTGATTCACCAAAAGTTGTAAACCTAAATCTATGTCCAAATGTATTCATATAATTACTCTGCTTTTAATTTTTCTATCGCTATTTTTGCAACTGCTTGTTGTGCTAATTTTTTGCTTTTACCATTTGCGCTACCATAATTAACACCATCAATCCAGATTGATACTTCAAACTCTTTTTTATGATCAGGTCCATAAGAACCTTCAATTTTATACTCAGGAATTGAAGCAAACTGCGCTTGAGTTATCTCTTGTAGTGCTGTTTTGTAATCACTAAATAAAACATCAAGATTTATTTTGTCATAAGACCTTTCTAATAAATCTAACATAATTGGTTTTAAAATTTCAAGTCCAGATTCAAGATAAATTGCACCCATAATTGCTTCAAAAGCATCTGATAAAATAGAAGCTTTTGTTCTTCCTTTATTTCTTTCTTCTGCTGTTGAAATATAAATAAAATCACCAAGTTTTATCTCATTTGCAAGTCTAGTAAATCCTGTTTCATTTACTAATGATGCTCTGATTTTTGATAGTTCACCTTCATTTGATTTTGGAAATTGTAAAAATAAATATTCCCCAACAATCAAGTTTAAAACAGCATCTCCTAAAAATTCCAATCTTTCATTATTATAAGGTTTCTTATAACTTTTATGTGTAAGTGCTTCGATTATCAGGTCTTTGTCTTTAAACTGATAATCCAAACACTTTTCTAATTTTGAATAATCACTCATATATTTCCTTTTTTAATTTTTTAAAGTCTTGCAAGTATATCACATCTTTTATTATGAAAGTGTTGTTGAACTATTGTAAAGATTGATTAGAGGTATAAAATGATTTAGTTAGTCTATGTTTTACATCTAGAGTTAAAATATTATGACAATGTGGACATCTTGTATCAAAAATAGGATAAGAATGTTTACATATCGTACAAACAAATTCAAAATCTAAAGAAGCTTTTATTTTATGTTCATGGGTATTTATTAAAATTAAAATATCAAAATCAAAATCACTACTATGTTTTAAAGTATCTAAATATCCTTTGGCATTATATAGCTCAACTAAAAATTCATTTTGTGAAACTTTATCAAAATCAATATCGTCAAACTTATCCTTGGAATCATGGTCGTCTTCTATGATATCGGATTTATCGTCCAACATTACTGTCTCTACCCTCAAACGAGAGAAAGACTTGCC
>JAIELU010000027.1 GCA_019752775.1 Campylobacterales bacterium
CAAAGATTGATTTTATTTACCCTATTTTTGATGAAAAAACAAAAACAGTTGATGTTAGATTTATCCTTGAAAATGACGATTTAAAGTTGGTTCCAAGTATGTTTGGAAAAGTTGATATAAGCATTAAAAAAGATATTATGTTGACGCTTCCAAAAACTGCTGTTTTAAAAAAAGCAAATGATTTTTATGTTTTTAAACCCTTACAAGATGGTGAATTTGAACCTGTAAAAATAGATGCTAAAAGAATCTCTTCAAATAAATATGAAATATTAAGTGGATTAAATGAAAATGATGAGGTTATAAATAATGCCCTATTCTTGCTTGATTCGGATGCAGTTACAAATGCCCTTTATGAATCAGATAAAGAGGATTGGTAATTATGGTAGAAAGTATAATTTCATATAGTATAAGAAATAAGTTTCTAGTACTTTTTTCAATTTTAATTTTGACTGTTGCCTCATTTTGGGCTGTTAAAAATACAAACTTAGATGCCCTACCCGACTTATCACCTCCTCAAGTTATTATTCAAGTTGAATGGAATGGACAAAGTCCAAAAACTATAGAAGAACAAATATCTTATCCTTTGATTTCAAATTTGATGAGTTTACCAAATATACAAACAGTTCGAGCAATGACTTCATTTTCAAATGCAATGATTTATATAATATTTAAAGATGGAACTGATATTTATGATTCAAGAAGTAGAGTTTTAGAACAACTTTCAACTTTACAAGGAACATTTCCAACAGGTGCTACTGTTCAACTTGGACCTGATGCTACAGGTGTTGGTTGGGCTTATGAATATGCTTTAAAATCCAACACAAAAAGTTTAGATGAGTTACGAACTTTACAAGATTATTATTATAAATATGCACTTTTAGGTGTTGATGGAGTTAGTGAAATAGCCTCAATTGGTGGATATGTAAAAAACTATGAAATCACACTAAATCAAGATAAATTAGTTCAATATGATTTAAATATAAATGAAATAAAAGAGATTATTCTTCGTAATAATAGTGATACAGGTGGAAGAATTATTTTAGAAAATGGTTATGAACATATAATTACAGCTCGAGGTTATTTAAAATCAGTAAGTGATATTGAAAATATTACTATAAAAACTTCAAATAATACGCCACTAAAAATAAAAGATATTGCTGAGGTTAATATAACATCAAGTGCAAGACGTGGTATGGCTGATTTAAATGGTCAAGGTGAGGCGATAGGAGGTATTGTAATAGTTCGTCATGGAGAAAACCCTTATGCTGTTATAAAGGCTGTGAAAGAGAAATTAGCCACATTAAAAGTTCCTGATGTGGAAGTAGTTGAAGTTTATGATAGAAGTTCTCTCATAGATAAAGCAATTGATACTTTAAAAAATACTTTAGTTGAAGAATCTATTATCGTAGCTATCATTTCAACACTATTTTTATTTCATTTTAGATCAGCTTTGATAATAATCATAACTCTTCCAATTACAGTATTAATTAGTTTTTTACTTATGAAACTTTTTGGAATAGGCTCAAATATTATGAGTTTAGGAGGAATTGCAATAGCCATTGGTGCAATGGTTGATGCCACAATTGTAATGGTTGAAAATGCCCATAAATATTTGCAAGGAAAAGAGAATATTTCAAATGAAGAGCGAGTTGAAATAATTATAAAATCAGCAAAACAAGTAGGTCGTCCAATATTTTTTGCTTTAGTTTTAGTAGTAGTTTCATTTTTTCCTATTTTCGCTTTGACTGGTCAAGAGGGAAGGCTTTTTACTCCTTTGGCTTTTACTAAATCTTTTGCCATGATGACGGGAGCAATTTTGTCTATCACCCTAGTTCCTATTTTGATGATTTTTTTAATTCGTGGCAAAATTATGGCTGAAGATAAAAATATCCTAAATAAATTTTTTATAAATATATATTCGCCACTTTTGAAAATGGCTTTAAAATTAAGATATTTGATAGTTGTGATTTATATTGGAATAATTATTTTTGCATTTAGCGTTTACCAAAAACAAAATTGGGAATTTATGCCAATGATGAATGAACAAACCTTTATGTATATGCCAGTAACTCCTTATGGAATAAGTATAGATATGGCAAAAGAGTTAGCTCAAAAAACAGATTTAATTATAAAATCATTTCCTGAAGTACAAACAGCATTTGCTAAAGTTGGACGAGCTTTGAGTGCCACAGATCCAGCACCACTCGCAATGATTGAAACAATTGTTACTTTTAAACCTGAATCACAATGGCGAGAAGGAATGACTTATAAAAAACTTATGGAAGAGATGAATGAAAAACTTCAAGTAAATGGACTTATAAACTCATGGACATACCCAATTAGAGGGCGAATTGATATGCTTTTAACTGGGATTAGAACACCACTTGGGATAAAACTTTATGGGAATGACCATAAAATATTAGAAGAAACTGCAAAACATATAGAACAGAAACTTAGAAGTTATCAGGGAACTTTATCAGTATCTTCTGATAAGGTAAATTCGGGGTATTATTTAAATATTCAAATAAATGATGAAATGATTTCAAGGTACGGAATAAGTAAAAACGATATTTTAGAAACAATAAATTTAGGAGTTGGTGGAGCTCAAATTTCAACTTTTTTAGATAAATTAGAAAGATATCCAATAACTTTAAGGTTTGAAGCAAATCAAAGGGAAGATATAACAACACTTGAAAATCTTCAAATCAAAACAACTCTTGGGTTTCAACCTTTACGACTATTCGCAAATCTTAAATATGAAGAAGGACCGTCTGTAATATCTTCTGAAAAAGCTTTAAATGTAAGTTTTATTTATATAACACCAAAAGAAGATGTTTCAACAAAAAAATACAAAGATGAAGCAAATGAATTATTAAAAGATTTAGTATTACCATCTGGTTACTATTTTGAATGGTCAGGACAAAGTGAATTTCTTGAAATAGCTATGAAAAAATTAGTTTATATTATACCTTTAACTTTTATAATTATATTTGTATTGATATATCTAGCATTAAGAAATATGACTTATACATTGATTATATTTTTTACTTTACCTTTTGCATTAAGTGGTGGAATAATATATTTAGATTATCTGAATTTTAATATTTCAATTGCCGTAATTGTAGGCTTCTTGGCTCTTTTAGGAGTTGCAGCTGAAACTTCAATTGTTATGCTTGTTTATTTAAATGAAGCAATGATTGAGTTAAAACAAAGTTGTTTAAATATAACAAAAGATGAAATAGCAAAGGCTATTTATAAAGGTGCAGTTTTGAGACTTCGTCCAAAACTAATGACTTTATTTACTATTTTAGGTGGATTAATTCCTATAATGTATATTCATGGAGTTGGAAGTGAAGTTATGCAAAGAATTGCGGCTCCAATGATTGGTGGAATGGTTACTTCAACATTTCTAACGCTTATTATAATTCCAGCAATATTTTATATAATTAGTATTAGAAACAGTAATTCTACACATTAATTAAACAAAAAGAATATAAAATCTATTAATTCAAAAAAAGGATAGAAGATGAGATTTATAACAAAAATTACAAGTGCTTTAATATTGAGTTTTGGTTTGGCAAATGCTGCTTCTTATAGTGTTGATAATGTCCATACAAATGTAGGATTTTCAGTAAAACACATGATGATTACAAATGTAAAAGGTGAGTTCAAAACTTACGATGCTCAAATTGATTTTGATGAATCTACAAAATCTTTTAAAACATTTAGTGCAAACGTAAATACAGCATCTGTTGATACGGGAATTGAAAAAAGAGATGAACACCTAAGAAGCGATGATTTTTTTGCTTCAGAAAAGTTTCCTAAAATGACTTTTGTTATGAAATCTTACCAAGCAGATGGAAATGAAGGAAAAATGAAAGGAGATTTAACAATTAGAGGTATTACTAAACCAGTTATTTTAGAAGTTGATGATATTGCTAGTGTAAAAGATTTTGAAGGAAATAAAAGAGTCGGTTTTTCTTTAAAAGGGAAAATTAATAGAATGGATTATGATTTAAAATGGAATAAAGCTATTGAGTTAGGTGGCGTTGCTGTAGCTGAAGAAGTAAAAATTATAGTTGATGTTGAAGCTGTACAAAAATAGTATAATTAAATAAAAATAAAAAAGGAAACAATTTGAAAATAAAATTATCAGGGTTATTATTAGGACTTTTACTTGCGAGTACATTAGCATTTGCAGCACAAGGTTCATGCGGAGCTGGAAAATGTGGCGCAGAAATGAAAAAAGAGATGAAAGGTTCATGCGGAGCTGGAAAATGTGGCGCAGAAATGAAAAAAGAGATGAAAGGTTCATGCGGAGCTGGAAA
>JAIELU010000218.1 GCA_019752775.1 Campylobacterales bacterium
AATAAAAATATGCTTTTAAATCAATGGATTGAAAGGTTTGTGGATTATTTTGGATATGACAAAAAAGATATTGGATATTTAGGAAAAGGTCACAATAAATTAAATGGAATAATTGATGTGGCAACAATGCAAAGCCTAAAAAATTCTCCTGAAATAATAAATAATTATTCTTTTGTAATAGTTGATGAATGCCATCATATTCCAGCAATTACATTTGAGCAAATTATTAAAAATTTTAAAGGTAAATATATTTTAGGTTTAAGCGCAACTCCAAATAGAAAAGATGATTTACAACCAATTTTATATCAACAATTAGGTGAAATTTCTTATGAATATAAGAAAAAAAGAACGCATACAAATAGACTTCAAATAATCAGAACAGATTTTGAAAGTACAGCTGATAACTACGCAACAATAATAAATGAGTTATGTTTAGATGAAAATAGAAATAATTTAATAATACAAGCTATAAAAGACAATATTCAAAGAAAAATTTTAGTTTTAACCGATAGAATAGAACATATAAACATATTAGAAAATCTTTTACAAAAAGATAATATTGATTATGTTTGTGTTCATGGAAGTTTAAATAAAAAAGAACAAGTTTCTAATATGGCATTGGTAAATACCAAATCATTAATAATTGCAACAACTTCATATTTTGGTGAAGGAATTGATTTTCCTCATTTAAATACGATTATGTTTGTAACTCCAATTTCGTATTATGGAAGACTTGTTCAATATCTAGGACGAATAGGTCGAGGAAATCAAGAGTGTTTAGCTGTTGATTTTTTAGATTCAAAAAATGCTATGTTAAACTCAGCTTATAAAAAAAGGCTTGAGGGCTACAAACAAATGCATTATAAATAAATTTATAAAGGAATTAAATGTTAGGAATTATCGTTGCAACAACACTTATTACTTTAGTTTTAAATCTAATATTAAAAAAAGTGCAATTACCAACAATTATTGGATATATTTTAACAGGTACGATTATTGCCTATACTTTTAATTTGCATTCAGCTGCTGACAATCATGAATTAAAAGAGATTGCAGAGTTTGGTGTAGTTTTTTTAATGTTTACAATAGGTTTAGAATTCTCTTTAAATCATTTAAAAAAAATGAGAAGAGAAGTGTTTTTTACAGGAACTTTACAAATAGTAATAACAACAATTTTTGTATATTTAATTGCAAGATTTGTAATAGGTTTTAATACTCAAACAGCTTTAATAATTGGAACAGTTTTATCTTTATCTTCAACGGCAATTGTTTTAAAAACTTTTAATGAAACAAAAGAGATAAATAAACCTCATGGACGAAGAGTTTTGGGAATTTTAATTATGCAAGATATTGCAGTTATTCCTATTTTATTAATGATTTCATTTTTTTCTATGACAGATGATGGAAGTTTAGTCTTTACTATTGGTAAAACTATTTTAGCTGCTGTTGTATTATTAGCCCTTTTATATTTTAGTGGAAGATATTTATTAGAACCATTTTTAAGATATGTATCAGCTACAAAATCAGATGAATTATTTGTGGCTTCGGTTTTACTTTTAGCTATGGGATCTGCATATTTAGCATACTATTTTGGTTTTTCATATTCTCTTGGAGCATTTATTGCAGGTATGATGATTTCAGAAACAAAATTTAAGCACCAAGTTGAAGCTGACCTTATTCCTTTTAGAAATATTCTTTTAGGAGTGTTTTTCATAACTGTTGGAATGCAAATTAATTTTAAAATTATCTATGAATATGCTTGGATTATTGCTATTTTATTACCTTTAGTTATGGGATTGAAATTTGTAGTAATTTACTCTTTAGTACGATATGAAGATAATAAAAGAGTTGCATTTAAAACTGCACTTTCTTTGATTCAAATAGGTGAGTTTTCACTTGCTATTTTAGAACTTGCTAGAAGTCAGAATTTGATTGATATAACATATTCTCAAATATTAATAGTAACAATTGTTATATCAATGATTTTAACACCAATAGTTCTAAAAAATCTTTCAAAAGCAGCAGCAAAATTAATTCCAGAAGATGTAATGATGATTACAAATACTTACAATGTTTCTGAAGATACAGAAAACCATGTTGTTGTATTAGGATATGGAAGATTTGGTCAAGCAATAGTAGAAGAGCTAAAAGCATTTGGTCAAAATTATGTTATTTTGGAACATAATGTAAAGTTTTATCAAATAGGAAAAGATAAAGGTGAACCTATAGTTTTTGGAAATGCTGCACAAAGACACATTTTAAATTCGATAAATATAAAAAAAGCATCAGCAGTAATAGTAGCAGTAAATAATCCTGAAATACTATATCTTATTTGTCAAGCAGTAAATGATTTAACTCACAATAGTAAAACGATAGTAACAGTTACAACAGATGCAGAGAAAGATGCATTAAAAGGGTTACATTTAAAACATGTTATTGTAGAAACAAAGCAAATCGCAAGAGCAGTAGTGGATGAAATAATGTATTGTAGACTTTCTTAGGAATAGTTAGTTTTCATAACTAAAGGTTATTTCCTTTAGTTATTATTTAAATATTTACTATTTAATTTGATAAACAATTGGTACAGTTATTTCCCAACTATTTTTATTTAACTCTTTAGGAATAGCTTCAATATTTTCTATATCAGCTAAAATTTTTAATGCAGCTTCATCTAATCTTTCAAAATGTGAACTTTTACTAACTTTAATATTCGTTATTTGACCATCTTTTGAAACAACAAATGTTACATAAACTTTCCCATTTTGATTTAATCTTTTTGCAGTATTAGGATAAACTTTATTTTTTTCAATCTTAGCCCTTAGTTTAGATAAATATTGTGCTTCTATACTTTCTATTTCACTTATATCAACTTGTTTAGCTGGAGTTTCGTTTAAAACAGGAGTATTTTCTATTGGTTTTATATTTTGTTGAACAACTTCAGTTTTTTGTTCTTCAATTTTTTCTTTAATTGGCTCTTGTATGGTTTTTTTATGTTCTATTTTCTTTTCTTTTTTAGGTTTGTGTATTTTTTTTTCAACTATTGGTTCAGGTGGAGTTTTTTCTACAACTGGCTCAGGTTCATTTTGAACTGGCTGTGGAGTAACTTCTTGATGAACAAGTGTAATATGTTTAAGAGATATAGTTTTTTCTTCTTTTTCAGGAATAATTACTGAATCAGCAAAAACAAAAAAAAGAAAAAATACGGCAATTAAATATAAAACCATAGTTATAAAAAACGAGTTTAAGTATCTAGTCATTTTTTAGTCACAATAGAAACATTTGAAAAATTATGTTTTTTTAACATATCTAAAACCTGAACGAAAGATTCAAACTTTGTATTTTTATCAGTATTTATGTGTATAGGAGTCTCTTTTGAAGATTGTAAAATAATTTTTTCTACTTCTTCTAAGATTTCTACTTTATTTTCATAAAGTATTTCTCCATTTTCTTGAATAACGAGAATTATTTCTTTATCGGGTTTTAGATTATCTGCATTTGAAGCATTAGGTAAAGATATAGGAATAATACCTTTTGAAATAAATGTAGAAGTTAATAAAACAATTGCTAAAAGTACAAGTAAAACATCAATAAATGGTATTACATTTATTGAATCATATTTCTTCAGTTTCATATAGACTCTCCAAAACTTCAGCATATCTACTTAGAATATTATAAAATACCATAGAAATAATTGCTACAACTAGACCAACTGCTGTTGCTTTTAATGCAAGGGCTAAAGATGACATAATTTTAGCAGCTTCAATGTCTCCATTACTCATTGTCATAAATGTAAGCATGATTGCTAATACGGTTCCTAGTAGTCCAATATAAGGAGAATTTGAAGCAATAGTCCCTATAATTGTAAGATGTTTTGTTAATGCAACGTCTAAATGTTTTTTATTTTTATAATTTTTTATTTTTATTTTTTTATAAAAGAAAATTCTTTCTATAAAAAACCAAACGGCAATAAAACTCATAAAAACAAGAAGTCCTATTACTCCATAGTCAACTATATGTTTTAGAGTTTCTATATTCATATCCATTTTTGCGATCCTTTTTACATTTTATAAAGGGAATCATAATACAATATTGATAATAATTATCTTAATTGAAATAAAAAGTTAATATTTTGTTAAAGATTCATTAAAACAAATCATATACAATTGCGATAATTAAAAAAAGGAGCTTTTTTGAAGAAAATTATTATTCCTTCTTTACTTTGTTCTTTACTCTTTGCAAATGAGTTAGATATTTTGCAAAAAGATAAAAAAGAGTTAAGACAAATAGAAAAAGAAGTTATACAAAAAAAGTATGAAGGTGCAAAAGAT
>JAIELU010000169.1 GCA_019752775.1 Campylobacterales bacterium
CATATTTAAGCTTAAAATTAAAAAAATCTTATGAATCAGTAGTTTCTGATACAAGATTAAAAAAAGAGATAAGTAAGCATGAAAATAATTTTAAAGGTATAGTAACAGGTTCTGGTTTAGCTAACTCAACACTATTTTTAAATACTGATATTGTAAAAACTTCATTGATTTTATCACAATTAAGATCTTATGATGTTTATCCAAAAGCAATTCTTTCTACGCAGCTTAGTTATGACCCTTTATTAATGACATTAACACAAGATAAAGATAGAGATAAATTAATTGTGGCTAATTCAATTGATGTTGTTGATAAAGAGTTAAGAGATGAGATTGCAACTTCTGGTGGAAATATAGTTTATGAATGGGTTGATTATTCAACCTTAGTTGGAATAAATTATTTATACTATGGGAAAAACTCAAGTTTAGTTCCTACAAAAATAGAAAATAATCAAGCAATGTATAATCCTCGATTATTTAGAAGTACAGAATTTGGCTTTTCAGAAATTAAGTAAAAATTAGATAAAATCGCGAATATTTATGTGAATGGAGATTAGAATTTGAGAACTCATTATTGTGCAGATGTAACTGAAGCTAAAATAGGTGATACTGTAACTGTTGCTGGTTGGGTAAACAGTAGACGAGACCACGGTGGAATTATATTTATAGATTTAAGAGATAAAAGTGGATTAGTTCAACTTGTTGCTGATCCAAGTGATAGTAAAGATGCTTTAGTAATTGCAGAAACTGTAAGAGATGAATTCGTTTTAATAGCAACTGGTATTATAAGAGCAAGAGGTGAGGGACTTGAAAATCCAAATCTTAAAACTGGTAAAATCGAAATTGTTTTAAAAAATTTATTTATTGAAAATAAATCAAAACCAATGCCTTTTGATATTAATGATGAAAAAGTAAATGATGAAATTAAATTAAGAAATAGATTTTTAGAATTAAGATCAACAAAATCATTTAATATTTTTCAATTAAGATCAAAAGCAGCTATTCAAGTTAGAAATACACTTGATGAATTAGGTTTCTTAGATGTTGAAACTCCTATTTTAACAAAATCTACACCTGAGGGAGCTAGGGATTATTTAGTTCCATCAAGAGTTCATCCAGGTGAATTTTATGCATTACCACAATCTCCACAGTTATTTAAACAACTTTTAATGGTTGCAGGATTTGATAAATATTTTCAAATTGCAAAATGTTTTAGAGATGAAGATTTAAGAGCTGATAGACAACCTGAATTTACTCAAATAGACGTTGAAATGTCTTTTTGTACTCAAGATGATGTAATTGCAGTTGCTGAGAGATTAATCTATGATGTATTTACAAAATGTGGAAAAACAATTCCTTCAACATTTAGAAGAATGAAATATTCAGAAGCTATGGAAAAATACGGTTCTGATAAACCTGATTTAAGAATTGATATGCCACTTGTTGATGTTATTGATATTTTTGCAAATTCAACAAATGAAATCTTTGCAGAAATTGCTAAAGATAAAAAGAACAATAGAATTAAAGCTTTAAAATGTAAAAATGGAGATAATATCTTCTCTAAGCGACAAATGAAAGGTTTTGAAGAGTATGTTACAAAGTTTGGAGCTAAAGGTTTAGGATACTTCCAAATGAAAGAAGATGGATTAAAAGGTCCATTAACTAAATTCTTCTCTGAATCTGATCTAGAAGAAATCGTAAAAGTTACTGAACTTGAAGTTGGTGATGTTGTATTCTTTGGAGCTGGAGCTAAAAAAGTAGTTTGGGATTATATGGGAAGATTTAGATTATTCCTAGCAAATGAAATGAATATTGTTCCTACTGATGCTTTAGAATTTTTATGGGTTGTAGATTTTCCAATGTTCGAAGTTGAAGATGGAAGAACAAAAGCTTTGCACCATCCATTTACTATGCCTAAATCACTTGAAGATACATCTGATTTAGAAGCTATTGAATCTATTGCTTATGATATTGTTTTAAATGGTACTGAGCTTGGTGGTGGTTCAATTAGAATTCATAAAGAAGAAATTCAATCAAAAGTATTTAAACTTATGGGAATTTCTGATGAGGAAGCAAGAGAGAAATTCGGTTTCTTACTTGATGCACTTCAATATGGAGCTCCATCACATGGTGGATTTGCAATGGGACTTGATAGAATGATAATGTTATTAGCAGGAACTGATTCAATCAGAGATGTAATAGCATTCCCTAAAACTCAAAAAGCTCAATGTTTATTAACTCAAGCTCCATCATCAGTTGATGAAGAGCAATTAAAAGAGTTGGGTATTAGACTTAGAAAAACAGTTTCTGAACTTTAGTAATTGTTTAGTTTAAATTGGAGAAAATAATATATTGGTTAGAATAATTCTTATATTGTTATTTCCTCTTTTTCTTTTTTCAAAGAATCTAGTTGTTACATATTTCCCTTTGGAAACTCATCTTGTGAATAAAATTGCACAAAAAGAGGTAAGAACAAGGGAAATTACAAGTAGATATTTGGATACTTATAAAGAACTTCCTCTTTCAGAACTTTCTAAATTAGCTAATACAAAAATATTTTTTCATTTTGGTTTAGATGTTGAAAAACAATATGCTGAAGCTTTATTAAAATATAATCCTAAATTAATAGTAGTTGATATTTCTTCTAATATAAATAAAATAAAAAACAATCCTTATGTTTGGACTGATCCCCTTAATTTGAGAGTTGTTGCAAAAAATATTTATGATACATTTGTAGAATATGACAAAAGTAAAGAGAGTTATTATAAAGAAAATTATGAAAAATTTCTTGATGAAATTGATCAAACTTTTTTAACAATTAAACAAAAAATAAATAATTGTGAAGTTCAACATATCTATGTTTTTGATAATTATTGGGAATATTTTGCAAAAAGATTTGGAATAATAACTACTTTTAGAGAAAAAAAGAATTTAAATGTTACAGAAATTTCACAATTAAATGAATATACCAAAGATAAAAATATTACAAAATTATTATTTTCAAAAGATGATAAACAAGATTTTATTACTTCACTTACAAAAAATTTAAATATTAATGCCATAGAAGATAATATTTTCAATGATTTTTGGCAATTAAATATTCTAGATTTTACACAGCATCTCACAGAATAAATACATAAAAAAATTATATTTTCTAATAGACTACTTTTTATACAATAGTATATATATTAAATAAAGTTTAATATATATAATTAAATTTACACTATTTGAAGGTTTAGGAAATAATTAAAATGTTAAAAGATATAGTAAATTATAAAGGTATAAATGTAAAAAAAGAGTTATATCCAATTATCAAATATATTGAAGATGTAGATAAATATAAAGATGAATTGGGAACATTAAGCTCTTCGTGGGATATGTTGGCACTTTTGGGACAACTAGGTGACATAAATATTGATATTGGAAAAACAAAAGAAAACTTTTTAAATTTAACTTCAACTTTATTAAATCACTTAAGTGAACAACAAATCAAAAAAGTTACCCAAGAGATGAAGTTTAAAGCAAGTGTTGCTATTGATGTATTAATTAGAAATTTGTTTGAGCGAACTGCTGATATTGGATTTTTAGCAACAGATAATGACATTAGAACTTTTATACAAACTTATGTTTCAAAATATAATGATGAAAGTTTGATTTTACGGCAAAATATTCAAAAAAGATTTAAAGAATATGTTTCAAAATATTCTGTTTATTTTGATATTGTTTTACTTGATACCTATGGAAAAGTAATGATGCGATTAAATGATGATATTAAAGTAGAAAAAGTTGAAACATCATTTGTTCAAAAAGTATTAAATTCAAATGAAGATTTTGTTGAAACTTACAAATATCATGATTTTATTCCACAATATAAAAAATCACTTGTTTATTCATATAAAGTTACAAAAACAGATGATTCATCTTCTGAAAATTTGGGAGTTTTAGCCCTTTGTTTTAGGTTCACAGATGAAATGAAAGGAATTTTCAATAATCTTGTTGACCCAAAAAATAAAGAGTGTTTAACGATTTTGGATGAAGATGGTTTTGTAATTGCAAGTAGTGATAAAGACCATATAGATTTAGGGGTGAATTTACCAATAGTATTAAATGAGAATTATAAAATTGTATCTTTTAAAGGTCGAGATTATTTAGCAAAAACTTGTAAAACAAATGGTTATCAAGGATTTTATGGACTTAAATGGTATGGACATATTATGATTCCTTTAGATTATGCTTTTTTAAGTGATGACTTAAATCCTTTAAATGTGGATTATAATGTGATTAATTCTATGATGGATAATGAGCAACATTTTTC
>JAIELU010000001.1 GCA_019752775.1 Campylobacterales bacterium
ATAGAATTTTTTAAATAAGGAGTAAACTCTTCATTATATTTAAACAAAGTATTTGAATAGAATCCTTTTACTCCAATATTTTTAAAAATAAAATCTGAATTCCCAATTCTATAAGAACCTACAATTTCTAAATCATTTTCATCCCATAAAATGATATGTTGGTAATAAATATCATATTTATCTGTATCTCTTTTTTTATTTACACCTTCGCCTACTTTTCTAAATGAAACTTCTCTTAATCTTCCAAGTTCTTTTAGAACAATTGAATCTTCTGTGTAATCATATAAATATATTTTTTTACCGTCATTAGTTTGACCAATTAGTTTTGATTTTTTTAACTCATTTAATAAATCAATTCTACTAACTGGATGAGCAATTGCACTTTGTGTTTCAAAAAAAGATTTTTTTCCTTTTTTCAAACTATATAGATGTTTTCTATAAAGATTTAATAAAAACTTTTTATCTATTCCTTTTGGAGTTATGTTTTCATTTGGAATAATTTGCCCAACTTTTATATTTATTCTTTTTGATTTTTTATTAAACATCTCGTGTGATAATAAAAGCGTTGAAAAAGTTTTATTTATTACTGAAATTGTATAAAAAGTTTTTGAATTTTTTGCATCTAAAAATATTGGTAAAATAGGTGCATTTGTATTTTGAGCAAAGTTTAAAAAACCTTTATTCCAAGCTGGATCTTTTATTCCTTTTGGTGTTGCTCGACTAACTTCTCCTGCTGGAAAAATAATCAAAGCTTCTTCATTATTTAAAGCTTCATAGATTTTTTTTATGTCACTTTTTGATTGTTTTAATTTGTAGTTATCAATTGTAATAATCAAAGAATTTAAAGCATCAAATCCAGCTAAAAAATCATTCGCTACAATTTTTACATCTTTTCTTATTTGTCCAATTAATCGCAAGAGACATAAAGCATCAAGTCCACCTAAAGGATGATTTGCAATAATTACCACTTTTCCACTTGTTGGAATATTTTGTAAATCATTACTTGAAACAGCATAATCAAAATCAAAATAATCTAATACTGCATCGACAAATTCAAATCCTTTTAAGTGAGAATTTTGTGATAAAAATTGATTTATAGAATCTTCGTGAACTATTTTTTTTGCGATTTTAAACAGAGATTTTTTTAGAAAATTTTCTTTTTTATCCATATTTGGAAATTTTTTCTCAATCTCTTTTTGAATATCTATCATTTTATACTCCTAATTTATCGTAATTCTAATTTCTTTTGATTACAAAAAGGAGACAACACCAGTTTATGAAGTGCTTTATAAACTTATGATAAAATCTTTCTTAATTTAAATAAGGAAGATTTTTTATGAATAAATCAAATATTACAAATCTAATCACAGTTTTAGTTATGGTTTTTGGATATTTAAGTGGAAATAATTTAATTTATATGGTTGGTTTGTTCGCTTTTAGTGGAGCGATTACAAATAGTTTGGCTATTCATATGTTGTTTGAAAAAGTTCCTTTTTTATATGGAAGTGGAGTAATTGAAAGTAAATTTTCACAGTTCAAAATCTCAATTCATAATCTACTTATGAATCAATTTTTTACAAAAGAACACTTAACAAAGTTTTTTCAAGATGAAATGAATAGTGCAAAAAAAACAATAGATTTTGAAAAAATCCTAAACAAAACAGATTTCTCCCCAGCCTATGAATCACTAAAAGAATCAGTAATGCAATCATCTTTTGGTGGAATGTTAGGAATGTTTGGAGGCGAATCTGCTCTTGAGCCATTAAGAGAACCTTTCACAAAAAAACTTCAAGCTTCAATAATCTCAATTTCCGCAAGTGATGCTTTCCAAGAAGTAGTAAACGAAGCTTTAAAATCAGAAGATTTAAGTGCTGATGTATATGAAAAACTTAGCCGAATAGTGGCTTTAAGACTAGAAGAACTAACACCAAAAATGGTAAAAGAGATAGTTCAAGATATGATAAAAGAACACTTAGGATGGTTAGTTATTTGGGGAGCTGTATTTGGTGGACTGATTGGATTGGCGAGTTCGTTGATTTCTTAGAAAAAAGGAAGAATTAGTTTTCTTTCTTTGCCACAAATATTTTTCTAAATATTGCAAATTGTCTCACGAATAATGCGAATAATGCGAATTCTCATCTTTTTTGAATTCTAATACACTTTTTAAAGAATCAATTTCCTCTTTTAAAGTGCTAACTTCTTCTTTTAAAAGAGCATTTTCTTTTTCTAGTCTTTCTATTAAATTTTCAAATTTTGCTATTTCTTCGTGAATGATTTCATTTCTTCTTTTTAAAATTAAAGCTTCATTTTTATGTTTTTGCGCTTCTTCCATCGCAAGTTTGCTTAATAATTCATAATTCACTGTAAATCCTTTGAAACAAAATCGATAATATATATCATATTATAAAAAATAGTATTTGAATATTATTTTACATTAAAATCAACAATTTTAGACAATAGTGTTTACAATCAATTACAAAACTATTATATGTTAGAATAAGCCAAAATTTTTTTGGGGTAATTATGGACGGGATTGAAGTAGTAGTTTTATTGGATGTTGGTGGTCTTGAAGATAAAGAGAAGTTTGAAAAACATGTGAAAAGAGAAGGGTTTAAGCCTGTTGAGGGAGAAGATTTTGTTTATACTGCAACTTCAACAACTACGACTTTTTCTACAAAAGCTTATATTTTAGAGGTTTTCAAAAAAGGGCTTCAAAAAAATGTTTTTAATGATGCAAATTTGATTTTTTTATTAAATGAAACACCATATCCAACTTATTATTTTGACAAAAATACAAATGATTTTGAGTTAGCACAAGTAGAAAAATAGTGAAAAATATTTATGAATTTTTAAAAAATCTAAAAGATGAAAAACGAACAAAAGAGTGTCAATTACTAATCGTAAATGATGATAGACAAGCACAAATTGCTTCTGATATAGTTGCATATTTAGGTCTAAAACCATTTGTTTTATCTGATTTTAGAGCAAATTTTGGAGATGACTTATTGTCTTTTTCCAATGAACTTCAAGATATTACAAAAACTTTGAGTTCTTATTATTCTTACAAAAAACTAGATAAAATCCTAATCTCACCTATTCGAACAATCTCTTATGCTCTTCCAAAAGAGAAATGTTTTGATAGTTTTACCATAAACTTTGCAGATACAATCAAAATTGATGAACTAAAATCAAAACTTTACAATTGGGGATATTATTTTGTAGATATTGTTACAAGTGAGGGTGAAGTTTCTATTCGTGGGGATATTATTGATATTTGTCCACTTGGAAGCGAGTTTGGATATAGAGTTTCTCTTTTTGATGATGAAGTTGAAAGTATTAGAAAATTTGACATAGAAGATCAAAAATCAACAAAAGATGAAATAGAAACATTTACAATAAATCCAGCTTTTTTGGCTCTTGATGAAAATACATTAAATACAATAAATGAAAAAATAGAAAATATCTCAAGTGATGCTTTTATCAAAGATATTCACTCTTTAGGGTTTTGGTATTTAGATGAGTTAGGTGAATATTTACCTCAAAATCTCAGCTCATTTATCACTCAAGATGCTTTAGATGAACTTGATGAAGTTTATGTTTTTGAAGAAAAAAGAATAAACAAAGATAAGTTTTTATTAACACCTCAAATCTACAATAGCAAAAATTATCAAGAAATAAATCCTGCAAATGTAAAAGAGTTTATCTCTTTTCACAAAGAGAAAAAAATTATCATTATCTCTGGAACTGAAGCCAAAGTAAAAGCTTATGATTTAGATTTAAATGATAAAAAAATCAAATATGTTTTTGAAAACTATATTTTAAATCTAGTAAGTAATGATGAAGTAATCATTTCTTTAAACAAAGAAATAAAAAAACGAAGAAAGAAAAAAGTAAAACTTGTACTTGATGAACTTCAATTAAATGATTATGTAGTTCACGAAAAACACGGAATCGGTCAATACAAAGGAATCGAGCCTGTAACTGTAATGGGAGCAAAAAGAGACTTTGTAATCGTAATGTACGCAGGCGATGACAAGCTTTTAATTCCTGTTGAAAATATAGATTTAATTGATAGATATGTAGCTGATGGAAGCTCTTATGCAGTTGTTGATAAGTTAGGGAAAGGCTCATTTGCTAAACTAAAAGAGAAAGTAAAAGATAGACTTTTTGCCATTGCAAATGATATTATCAAAATGGCAGCTGCAAGAGAACTTGTAAATGGTATCAAAATCAATACAGATAAAAAAATCCTTGAAGACTTCCAAAAAAGTGCAGGCTTTGATTATACGAAAGATCAAAAAAGAAGTAT
>JAIELU010000227.1 GCA_019752775.1 Campylobacterales bacterium
ATTCAATACAATGTACTTCATAAAAAAATGATTGATTTAAGTACAAAAAATGAGATTATGCTTACATCAAAAGAGTTAGATCTAATAGGTTTTTTAATCAAACATAATAACAGAATTGTTTCATCTGATGAGTTAAAATCTAATATATGGGAAGATTGTTTTGAAGCCACAGATTCTGCATTAAAAAATTTATTAAACAAAATACGAAAGAAAATTGGGAAAGAATCTATTACTAATATTTCAGGAGTAGGATATAGACTTAACTTTTAATACTTTTTGTTATAATATAATTTGTTACAAAAAGATTTATTAGGTCATTTATGAAAAACTTATTTTTTATTATAATTTTATTTTCTACATTTTTATTCGCAAAAGAAACCTCTTTTAAAATCTCTTATGACCCAAATTATGCTCCATTTTCTTATAAACAAGAGGGTAAAGCAGCTGGATTACTTATTGATATTTGGAAATTATGGGCAAAATATAATAATTATACAGTTGAATTTGTAGATGGAATTCTTTGGGATGATGCTATAAATCTTGTTAAAAACAAAAAAGTTGACTTTTTTTTAGGTACTAAAAAATATTCTGATTGGATGATTACTTCAAATACTTTTTATGAATTAAAAAGTACATTTTTTATCTTATCAAAAAATGATTCTAATATAATTACAAAACCTCAGATTACAATTGGGCTTATTGGTGGAAATTACCAAGATTTAATTTTACAAAACTATCCAAATGCAACTATAAAATTATATAAAGATTATGATAAATTAATTGAAGATTTACAAAATCAAGAACTAGACTTAATTTATGAAGATAAACTCGCAGTTGAATTTTATACCCTAAGAAATAATTTATTTCATTTAATAAAACCATTAGATAATTTAATTCTAAAAAATAGTGTTCAAGCAATAACTTATAATCAAGAAAAAGCTAATTTATTTGATATTGGGTTTTTAAAAATTCCTATAAATGAACTTTTAGAACTTGAAGAAAAATGGATTATAAATGAAAAAGAGAGATATTATCCAAATTTTAAACAACAGCTAAATTTAACACAAGAAGAGAAAGATTTTCTGTTAAAAAATCTAATAAAAGTATCTGTTTCTAATTCATGGGAACCTTTTACTTTTAAATCAGAAAATGATAAAGCTATTGGTATTTCTGCTGAATATTGGGAATTAATAGCTAAAAAACTAGATTTACAATATAAAAATGTATTTTCTGAAACATTTAAAGAACAAATAAATAGCATTAAAACTAAAGAAAATGATTTGATTTATAGTATTGGTGAAACTTCAAATAGAAAAGATTATTCTATATTTACGAAAGAGTATGCAAAATTTCCCATTTCTATAGTTACAAAAAAAGATGAGAACTTTATCGAAAATATTTCTATGTTGAAAAATAAAAAAATAGCTGTTGGCGACAATTTTACAGCTCATAATATTATAAAAAACAACTATCCTAACATGGAGCTTATGTTAGTTAATAGTATAAAAGAAGGATTAGACTTAGTATCAAAAAATGAAGTTTATGCTTTTGTTGATATTCAACCTGTACTTTTTTATAATATTGCTAAATATGGTTTTGATGATTTAAAAGTATCTGGAAATACAGGTTTAAACTTTAGTATAAAATTTATGATAAGAGATGATTATGTAATATTAGAATCAATATTAAATAAAGCTATCTCTTCAATTTCAGTAAGTGAATTAAATGAAATAATCACAAAATGGGATAATGTACAATTTCAAACTAAATTTAATTATGATTTATTTATACAAATATTTGCTGTTATTTTTATAATCATATTAGCATTTATAAATAGAACTATAACACTTAAAAATCTTAACAAATCTTTAAGTAATAAAGTAGAAGAAAAAACGAAAAAACTAAATGAAATGAATAAGAATTTAGAAAATTTAGTAGAAAAAAAGACCAAAGAATTAATACAAAAAGAAAATATTTTAAATCAACAATCAAAAATGGCAGCAATGGGAGAAATGATAGAAAATATCGCCCACCAATGGAGACAACCTTTATCTTTGATTTCTACTGCAGCAACAGGAGCGAAATTAAGAAAAGATTTTGAGAGTTTAAGTGATGCTGATTTTTATGAAGCTATGGATATTATAAATAATTCAGCTCAACATTTATCCAATACAATTGATGATTTCAGAAATTTTTTTAGTAATGAAAAAGAATCTTCTTTTTTTGACATTAATATTCCAATAGAAAAAGTATTATATTTAGTTAGTTCAAAATTAAAAAACAGAAATATTGAAATTGTAAAAAATACTCAAGAAATAATTATATTAGGGCTTGTTAATGAATTTATTCAAGTTCTTTTAAATGTTATAAATAATGCAGTTGATGCTTTAGAAGAAATAGATAGTAAAAATAAATTTATTTTTATTGATATTTATAAAGAGAAAGATAATTTAATTTTAAAGATAAAAGATAATGCAGGAGGAATAAAAGAAGAGATTATGGATAGAATTTTCGAACCTTATTTTACAACAAAATATAAAAGTCAAGGAACAGGAATAGGTCTTTATATGTCAAATGAAATCATAAAAAAACATATGAATGGAGATATAAGTGTCTCAAATAAAAAATATTTATATGAAAATATAAACTACAATGGAGCAGAATTTAAAATAGTGCTTCCATTGAATTCACAAATTATTGAATAACTTTACTATCTTCTTTTTGCCATTTTCTTTTCATATTGTGAATATAAATAATTAACACAAAAAATGTAGATGAAGTAATCCCTAATGCTATTAATAAATCTGTTTCACTAGGAATACTTTCAAGTAAAATAAGTTTTCTAATAATAACAACAAAAGCAATTTCTAAAAATGTTAAAGCATAATCAAAACCACTTTTTATAAAAAGTGTTTTTACAATAGCAATTACAATCAATGTAAATAGGCCATCTGTTAAAATAGTTTTAATTGAAGTAAAATCTAAAGCACCTTGAGCAAGAGTAAAAGAGACAATTTTATGTCCTAAACTAAGAAGACAAATAGCCAAATAAACTATCATTATAAGGATAAAAAAATATTTAAGCATATTTATAAATCTAAGTAAAATTGTATCAACTCTACTTTCTAAAACCTTATCAATACTATTTACTTTTAAAAAGACTTTTTCTACTAAACCTTTTTTATTCTCAACTTTTTCCATCTTTTGCCTTCAGAATAACCTAGTTAATTTTCGCGAATGGTATCACAGATAAACATAAAATAAAGATAAAAAGAATCCTTTATTTACACTATTTTTGTAAATTCTTCAAATAATTTATCTTCAAGAGGAATATCTAATTTCAATTCTAAACTTATTGGTTTATTTCCACTATATTTGACACTATTTGCAATTCCTAAATAGATAAAATCTTGAGTTTTTTTATCAACTTTTACAAATTTTCTCATAAAAATATGCAGGTTTACACCATATTTTTGATTTTCTATCAATCTTTCTCCATCACCTTTATCCTGTGACATACTTGGTTTACTTTGATAGGTAAATCTATCTTTTGATAAAAAAGTATTAGAATAATTTGCCGATTTAGAAAACTTATCTTTTTCAATATTTATAAACAAGAAAAAATCATCTTTGTATTTTAAAAATCCACTTCCCCTAAATGAACTATGAATTTTTGGAAAATTACAAAGTTGAGCAATATTTAACATATTATATTTTCCATAAAGTTTTAAAAATGGTATTCCAAAATCTCTTGAACCAAACTCTTCTTCGTAAAAATAAATTCCATAATTTAAACTATCTTCAAAAATATCTTTATATTTTTTATTTTCTAAAAGCTTTGAAAACTCTTGCGTTTTTTTTACTTTTTTTCCATCAAAATCTATAAGTTTTAAATAGCGACTTATTTGTGCAGAATCTAAAAAATCTTGATTTAAATAAGAAAAACTATGAATTATCGTCTCTTTACAAACTTTATCTAAATATTTATCCAATATTTTAAAAGCTATCTTTTCGTCACAAAAATCATTATTCAAAAGATATTTTAGTATTACAAATTCGTAAATTCTTTTTATTGGAAGTAAATTTTCAATAAATCTTATAGCTTTTAAAAAATCTTCATTTTGGCATAAAATTTTATATTCATTTTTTATTTTTTCATCTTCAACTTTTGCTATGAATTCAACATAAGATTTACTTTCATATATAAAACTCAAAGGATTTATCACTTCATTAAATTGTAAAAAATCTACCAATTCTGGAACTTTATTTTCTAAAATAGTTTTAAATTCAAAATATTGTTCT